>NZ_SLKM01000197.1:0-32474 GCF_007134575.1 Natronospira sp. | reverse complement strand
CATTCGCACCCGCAGCCAGCGGGATTTTCCCTCTCGCGAGGCGCGACGAGCGTAGTGTAGCGCTGTGCTACATGAGCGAGGAGCAACGAAGTCGAGAGGGAAAATCCCGCTGGCCCACAAGGGGTTAGCGCTGAGAGCGCCTGCTTCAGCGTTGCATTGCTTGCCCGTAGCGCAGAGGCTACTGTGCTGCGCAATGCGCCTTGAATCAGACGCTCTCAGCGCCAACTGCGGGTGCGAATGAATTAATCAGAGGTTCCTCAGGGCGCGGGCCGGCACCGTCTTTTCACCAGGGCAAGCGCCAGCGGTCGAAGCCCCGCGCCAGCAGCCAGACCAGGCCCACCGGCAGGTGCTGAATCCAGCCCGACCAGTCGGGCCGGTTGCCCTCGGCGCGGTGCCCCCGGGCCAGGAGCAGCCAGCCCGCCAGCATCAGGGCGGCGCCGGACGGTGCCAGGGCCAGTCCCTGATTGGCCAGCCAATCCACCGCCAGGATCGCCAGCAAGGCCCCCAGGGAAAAGGGGATGGCCAGAAAGGGGGACAGCAGGAAGGCATAGACCACCGCCGCCATGACCACCATCAGGCCGGCATTCAGGTGCAGGGGCACGGTGCCGGTATCCACGGGAATATTCAGCGCCCACAGCAGAGTGAGTAGCCCGAAGGCCGTCAGGGGCAGACCCAGCAGGTGCATTCGGCGGTTGACCGGATGTTGCCGGCTGTCACCGTAGTGCCGAATCCAGGCCTGTCCTCCACGCAGCATGGCAAACGCTCTCTCTAGGGTCTGAGCCCTCATGATGCCCCAGCGGCTCTCACCTCGCACCTGGGTCACGGTATCGGGTAAAGTCCGATATCGGACCACTGCCCGCCAGAGCCGGGATGGGGAGGGGTGACCCGCACTTTCCTGGAAGGAGTCTGTGCTGCATGCGCCTGTTGCGATTCATTGCCCGGTTTCCGTTTTTGAGCGAAACGCGCAAGCTGGAGCTTTATCCGCCCTTCTTCATGATGCGAATCAAGGTAGTGGAAATGCGCGAGCAATGGCGTTTCTGCCGAATTCGCTTGCCGCTCAACACCCTTTCACGCAACCCAGGCGGGACCATGTTCGGTGGTTGGCAGGCGGCGCTTGCCGATCCCATTGCCGCCCTGGCCTGTTCGCGGGTTTTTCCCGGCTATTCGGTCTGGACGCGATCCATGCACATTGATTTTCACACCGCCGGCTCCAGCAATTTGGAACTTCGCTTCGAAATGAGCCCCGAACAGGAAGACGCCATCCGCGCCCAACTGGCCAGACAGGGGCGGGCAACGCCGGAGTTTCGCTACGGTTTCTTTCGGGAGGACGGCCGCTGTTGTTCGGTAATCCGCAACGCGGTTGCGATCCGGCCCAAGGGCTATTGCCGCGTCGACCACCAGGCGGTGGACCTGACAGATCTTTGAGTTTCACTCAACCAAGGACAAGACATGTCTCTGCGAAAATCGCTGATCACTGTATTGCTGGCCCCGGTTTTGCTGTCGGCCTGCGCGGCCAGTCCCCAGGCCGAGCCACTCAAGGCGGAGAGCCTCTGGCATTGGTCCTGGGCGGCGGATGCCCGCCTTTCCCCGGATGGTGAGCGCCTGATTTATGTGCGCACGGAAGTGGATCGGGAGCAGGATCGCTACCGGACCAGTCTGTGGATCAAGCACCTGGAGCAGGGGCGGCATCGTCCCCTTACCACCCACGAGGCCAACGACCGTAATCCTCGCTGGTCACCGGATGGGGAACGTATCGCCTTTCTCTCCGGTCGTCGGGACAACGGCCAGATCTGGGTCATCGACATGCAGGGGGGGGAGGCCCGCCAGCTGACCCGGGTGGAGGGTGGTGCCGGCGCCCCGCTGTGGAGTCCGGATGGTGAGAAGATCGCGTTTGCGTCCAGGGCCCTGACCGAGGAAGAACGCGAAGCTCGGCGTGAGGAGTCTCGCGAAGCCGAGCAGCGCGAGCGTGAGGCCCGCGGTCTGGAGTCGGGCCAGCAGATGGAATCCGCGCCGGAACCGGTCGTGATCGAGGGGCTCCGTTATCAGGCGGATGGTCGTGCCGATTATCTGCCCGAAGACCCCGTCCACCTCTGGACGGTCTCGGCCGAGGACGATGGTGACTGGCCGCGCCGCGCCACGCGGATCACCCACGGCGACCATGATCACGGCAACCCGGCCTGGTCCGGCGATGGCGATTATCTGTACTTTTCCGGCCTGCTCGAGGAGGACGCCGATTGGCGCCTGCGCGAGCGGCATATCTACCGGGTTGCGGTCGATGGTGAGCAGGACCCCGAGCAGTTGACCGAAGGGCGTCGCAACCGGGGCACGCCAAGGCCCTCGCCGGATGGAGAATGGATTGCCTTTACCGGCAGCGAGTATCGGGATACGCCCTTCAGCTATACGCTCACGGAGCTCTATGTCATGCCCGCCGACGGGGGCGAAGAGCGACTGCTGAGTGGCGATTACGACCGTGGCGTTGCCGATGGTACCAGTGGTGACATGAGTGCCCCCACCGGGGGTGGGCCCCGCCTGCAATGGGCACCGGATAGCGAATCCATCTGGTTCACCACGGCGGTGGACGGTCAGACCCAGCTCGCCCGCCGCTCCCTCGATGGCGACGCGGTAGAGCAGTTGACTAGCTACCAGGCCGGTGACCTGGCCGAATTCAGCATCGGCGGAGACCGGATCAGTTTGCTGTGGTCCTCACCGAGTCAGCCTTTCGATCTCTACCTTGCCGACGCCGGGTCCCTCGCCCAGCAGGAAGATTGGCAGCGTCTCACCCGGCTCAATGACTCTATCCTTGGCGATCGCGAACTGCCCGGCTATGAAGAGGTCTGGTACGAATCCTTTGACGGTCTCGATATCCAGGGCTGGGTGATTCGCCCGGATGACTTCGACCCGGGCCGGGAATATCCCGCGATTCTCTATGTTCATGGCGGCCCCCACGCCATGTACGGCACCACCTTCTTTCATGAATTCCAGACACTGGCCGATGCCGGCTATGTGGTTTTGATCACCAACCCCCGGGGCTCCTCGGGCTACGGCCATGAGTTCGGCAATATCATCCAGTACGAGTATCCCGGCGATGACTACAAGGACCTCATGGCCGGTGTGGACTGGTTGCTGGAGCAGGGCTATGTGGACGCCGATCGCCTGGGCGTTACCGGTGGCAGTGGCGGTGGTCTGCTCACCGCCTGGACGGTTACCCAGACCGACCGTTTCGCCGCGGCCGCCGCCCAGCGTTCCGTACTCAACTGGCACAGTTTTGTCGGCACCGCGGACATGAATCTGTTTTTTGTCGAGGCCTGGTTCTCCGCCCCGCCCTGGGAAGATCCGATGCAGTACCTGGAGCGTTCGCCGCTTACTTACGTGGACCAGGTCGAGACGCCCATTCTGCTGATTCACAGCGAGCAGGACTGGCGGACGCCGCTGGAGCAGACCCGGCAGTTCTACGCCCAGTTGCGGATGCAGCAAAAGCCCGCCCGCATGGTGATCTTTCCCGAGGCCAGCCATGGCTTGAGTCGCCAGGGCCCGCCGTCCCAGCGGATCCAGCGCCTATACCATATCCGCGAGTGGTTCGACGATTACCTGCAGTGAGCGCCGGGCCCTGCCGGTCGAATGGCTGGCAGGGCTTGCGTTTTCGCTGGCTCGACTATGCTTGTGGGTAGGTGAGTACTCCATATGCCCCCCAAGGGGCCGGACAGGGAGAGAAAAACAATGAAGCACCTGTCACCAGACCGGGTTCGTCGCCTGGTGGATTTGCAAGGGACTGGAGATGCCGATGGCCTGGCGGCCGAGCTCCGGGCACTGCCTCAGGATGCCCTGGCAGAGCTCAAGGCTCTGCTCTGGCTGGCACGGGACGATGAGTCGCCCCGCCACTGGGACGCCCTGGTCATCGAGGCCCGTTTCAAGATCGATGAAAAGACCGCAGGACTGTTTGCCGAAGACGAGCAGCTGGGCAACAGCTTGACTCGCGGTCTGGAGATTCTGGACGCCTCCGGGCGTTTGTGACCACGGGGCGACGGCGGTCGCCCGGGAGTCTTCCGGTGTCAGCCGAGCTTGACAGGCAGCGTATCCTGGATGCCGCACTGGCGCTGGCCGCGGACCGCCACTGGGAAGCGGTCCGCCTGTATGACGTCGCCGCTGTGCTGGGTGTCGGCCTGGATGCATTGCATCCCTGGTTGACAGAGAAAGAGGCGCTGGTGGATTGGTTCTGGGATCGGGCCGATGCCGATATGCTGGCCCAAAGCCAAGCCGAGGCATTCCGACAGTTGGAGTTTCCCGAGAATTTCGAGGCTTGTGTGCTGGCCTGGCTGACGCTGCCTTCCGCTTACCCCCGCAGTTTTCGTGAAATGCTTGCGGTGCGAATGGAGCCCGGACACCTGCATATCCAGCTCCCAACGCTGCTGCGAGTCAGCCGTAGCGTGCAATGGATGCGGGAGTGTTGCCGCCGGGACGCGACTTTCATGCGTCGTGCCCTGGAGGAAACCGCCTTGAGCGGGGTCTTTCTTTCCACTCTCGCGGTCTGGTGCGGGGACCGTAGCCAGGGTTTCGGGCGCAGTCATGACTTCCTGCGCGCCCGTCTTGGCAATGCGGTGGCTCTCGGCCGCCTCTGGCCTGGCGATGCGTGAGATGAGGCAGCATTGGATCCACTGACCCATGCCCTGAGTGGCGCCCTCGGCAATCATGTCCTGCGTCCCCGCCGTCCCGGTACCCGAGCCTTTGCGCCGGGTGAGCGTCTCCTTCTGGGGGCAATGGCTGCCCTGTTCCCGGATGTGGATTGGGTGTTGCGGCTGCTTGCGGATGAGCTTACCTACCTCAACCTTCACCGAGGCATTACCCATTCCCTGCTGATGTGGCCCCTCTGGGCCCTGCTATTGGGCTATCTGCTTGCCCGCTTCTGGCCCCATGAACGGGATTGGCGGGATGGCTTTCGGATTTTCCTCATCGGCATGGGACTGCACATCGCCGGTGACTTCATTACCAGCTACGGCACACAGTTGTTTGCTCCTCTGTCTTCGGTACCACTGGCCTTCCCTTCCACTTTCATCATTGATCCCTGGATCAGTTTGCTGTTGCTGCTGGGCCTGGTGGCGATTTGGCGACCGTGGCCGGCCTGGCTGCCGTCGGTGTTTTTCTTCGCCTGCATCGGACTGGTGGGCCTGCAGGGGGCGCTGAAGCTGAATGCGCTTGAGCATGCCCGAGCCGAGGCGTTGGAGAAGGGCTTGCCCAATGCTCGAATCCACGCCTTGCCCCAGCCCCTCAGCCCACTTCATTGGCGACTGATCATTGAAGGCCCCGAGCTCCATTATCTGGCCCATCTGGGCTTTTTTCGCAGGAGTGGTGGCGAGGTCACGGGAGAAAACCCCGTCGCGGTACACTGGCAAACCTTCGCTTCGGTGGACTCTCTGCGGTGGGAGCGGGTATCCCGCTTTGGGGAGGGGGAAGAACGGGCCTTCGTCGTCGAAGCCTGGCGGCGACCGGAGTTTGGTCCCTACCGCCACTTCGCGCAGCTACCCTACCTCCATGCAGTGGAGCATCACGACGGCGATCGCTGCGCCATTTTCAGCGACCTCCGCTTCCAGCTCCCGGGCTTGCCGGAACCCGCCTTTCGCTATGCCATGTGCCAGAGCCCGGGGGGCGAATGGGAAAGACGGCGGATCGGCTGGTGGTGAGGGCTGTCCTAGTCGAGCTTGAATGCGGGCCAGTCCTCCGGTCGCCCTGCCCGCGTGGCAGCGAGCAGCTGCCGGCGTTGCTGTAGCAGGGTGATGTACACGTGCCGACGAGCCTGGGTGTAGCGGTCCGCATCCACCGGCAGTTCTGCCAGTTGATCCCGGAAATACTGAATGTCCGAAAGCACCTCGGTCTCGGTGATACAGCGGTAATCGCTGGGGTTTCGGTGGGAGTTACAACGCGTGATCTGACGCTCCATGTCCCGACCCTCCTAGGCCGACCGGCCATTAGAAGACATTGATGAAACCCGATTATAGGGAGGTGGAGCCATACAAATGTAGGGGGGTAAGCCCGGATACCGGAAAGTCCTGCAGCAATATCAGAAATATCCTACAAGCCAGCTCCCTGTCTGGATCAGTCGCATTTGTATATACACAACAGCAGAAACCTGCGTTTTTTAAAAAGGCTTTTTATTACAATCGCTTACGCTCCTTTGGTCGTGCTTTCCCGCCATGTGGTTGTTGCAAAAAAGTTCCAATTCTGTGAACTCCGTCACATCTTTCCCGCGCTTTGGCTTCTAGGGTGAAGACGTGGCTCGGCACTGCGGTGCCGGGAAATCGTGGACGGAGAAATCCGCTGCGTCGGCCCCGACCAAGTCGCGGGCATTGGTGGGACACCAATGTCGGGGGCCGCAAACAAGGGACGCTTTTCTGGGTCTGCGGACCCGTTTTTTTTCACCCAGGCCGTTCGCGACGGCGGTCGATCGGAGCAAGATCCGGAGGGTAATGTGAAGAAGTTTGTACTTGGCAGTTCCATGGCCTTGGCCATGGCCGCAGGTTCGGTAGCCGCCACTGGCGCGGATACCGGCGGCGGTAACATCGATGTCTGGGCCGGTGGCAGCGTCATCGGCGGCAGTGCAGGTGCGAATAAGGGCAAGATTCTTGGCCTGGACCACCCCGACCGAATTCCCGGCAGCTACATCGTCGTACTCAACGATGACGTCTCGGGAGTTCAGAACGTGGGCGCCACCGCACAAAGCCTGGCCAGTGAGGTGGGCTTTGACGTGGGCCGGGAGTTCAGCACCGCCATTCAGGGCTTCACGGTTGAGACCGGTCAGCGTGGCTTTCAAAGCACCGAGGCGCTGAAGCGTCTGGCCGCCGATCCCCGCGTGGACTTCGTCGAGGCCGATCGCCAGATCTGGCTGCAGGAGACCGTGCAGGACGGCGCCACCTGGGGCCTGGACCGGATTGACCAGCGCGATCTGCCTCTCGATAACCAGTACGTCTATGACGCCGACGGTAGTGGCGTTGAGGTGTACATCATCGACACCGGTATCAACACCAGCCATCAGGATTTCGGTGGCCGCGTCGCCGGTGGCGTGAACACCGTCGATAACGACGGCATCGGTGACTGTAACGGTCACGGTACCCACGTTGCCAGTTCGGCCGCCGGTAGCACCTATGGTGTGGCCAAGAACGCCGACCTCTATTCCGTGCGCGTCTTTGGATGCTCCGGTGGTACTACCACTCAGGCGATCCTGGACGGTATTGACTGGGCCGTCAGCAACATGAGTGGCCCGGCCGTGGCCAACCTCAGCCTCGGCGGTGGTGCCTCCCAGGCTCTGGACAATGCCGTGAACAACGGTGCCAGCGCCGGCATGACCATGGTGGTAGCCGCCGGTAACGAGAACCAGAACGCCTGTAATGTTTCCCCGGCCCGCGCCGATCAGGCCTTCACCGTGGGTTCCACTACCAGCAATGACAGCCGTTCCAACTTCTCCAACTGGGGAAGCTGCGTGGATATCTTCGCACCGGGCTCCGACATTACCGCTGCCTGGCACACCTCCAACAGCGCCACCAACACCATCAGCGGCACCTCCATGGCCGCCCCGCACGTGGCCGGTGTTGCCGCGCTGTACCTGGGTGAGAACCCCAGTGCCAGCCCGGCCCAGGTGGAAAGCGCCCTGGTGGGTGAAGCCACCGAAGGCCGCATTAGCGGCGTCAACGGTTCGCCCAATCTGCTGCTCTACAGCCGCGTAACCGAAGGCAGTGGCGGTGATGACGGCGATGATGGCGATGACGGCGGTGATGATGGCGGCGGCGACGATGGTGGCAGCGATGACTCCGTCCTCGAGAACGGCGAAGCCGTGAGCGGCCTCTCCGGCAGCCAGGGCGATGAGCTGCGATTCACCATGGAAGTGCCCGCTGATGCCAGCGAACTGGTCTTCGACATGATCATGGGTTCCGGTGTGCCGGACATGTACGTCCGTTTCGGTGCCGAGCCGACTCTGAATGACTGGGATTGCCGTCCCTATGAGTTCGGTAATGACGAGACCTGTGAATTCAGCGATCCCGACGCCGGCACCTGGCATGTCATGATTCACGCCTACAACGACTTCTCCGGTGTCACCCTGGTCGGTAACCACGATGGTGGTTCCGATGACGGCGGCGGCGGAGACGACGGCGACGACGGTGGCTCCGAGCCGGGTGCCTGCCCGGGTGGCTACGAGGAATTCACCGGCTCCCTGAGCGGCGGTCGTGGCACCAGCACCCATGAGCCCGATGGTACCTACTATCAGGCCGGTGCCGGCACCCATAACGGCATCCTGACTTCGCCGGATGACGCCATCTTTGATCTCTACCTGCAGCGCTGGAGTGGCTGGAGCTGGAGTGATGTGGCCGAATCCCTGCCCAACAGTGGCAGTGAGGCTGCCGAAATCAGCTATGACGGCAGCTCCGGCTTCTACGTCTGGCGCCTGGAGATCTGGAATGGCTCCGGTGACTATGTGTTCTGCATGGATACGCCCTAAGCGGTTTATCCCGAATTAAGGCAGGACTATGGCCGCGGCCCCCCAGGGGGCCGCGGCTTTTTTGTGTACGGCGATTGATGCCCCGATGGCATATGGGCGGCAAGTGTTACATAAGTCCTCACGTGCACTTTTTTGTATCGGAAAATGTGAACTGGGTCACGTCGAAATCCCCTCCAGTGAACTTTATTTGATGGCACCCGGTTCACGGTGAGCCGGGTTGGTTCAACAATGTGAGGGGGTTCAGTAATGATCAAGCGAAACTTGATGGCGGCCGCGATAGCCGCCCTGGTATTTTCGGCGGGCGGACTGTCCGCACAAACCCATCAGATGATTGATCAGGTCGGTGGTGCCATCGACCGGATTCAGCCCGGTGCGCCCATTCATGGCCTCGACCATCCTGACCGGATTCCGGGTCAATACATCGTCGTGCTCCGAGACGAGATGGCCGGCATTCAAAGCGTGGAGAGTCTGGCGCGTGATCTGGGCAGGCAGGCTGGGTTCGACGTCCAGCACAGTTATGATGTAGCCCTCCGGGGCTTTTCCCTGCGCGCCACACCGGGCTTGCAGTCCCGCGGCCAGGGGGCGGAAAAGCAGGCTCTGGCGAACCTGGCCCGGGATCCACGGGTGGATTTCATCGAGGCAGACCGTCACGTCTACCTGCAGCAAAGTCAGTCACCCGCAACCTGGGGCCTGGATCGCATCGACCAGCGCGATCTGCCCCTGAATAATACCTACAACTATGATTACACCGGCGCCGGCGTGCACGCCTACATCATCGACACCGGTATTCGTGCCAGTCACAACCAATTCAGTGGTCGCATGGGCCCTGGCTGGACTGGCATCAATGACGGCCGGGGAACCTCGGACTGTAATGGTCATGGCACCCACGTGGCCGGCACTGTCGGTGGCAGCGTCCACGGGGTGGCCAAGGGCGTTCGCCTCTACCCGGTCCGGGTCTTTGGCTGCAGTGGCCAGACCTCCAACTCCATCATCATCGACTCGGTCAACTGGGTGGCCGCCAATCACAATGCACCAGCGGTGGCCAATATGAGCCTCGGGGGTGGCGCCTCCCAGGCCCTGGATAATGCCGTTCAGGGGGCATCCAATGCGGGGGTCACCATGGTGGTGGCGGCCGGCAACAGCAACGCCAACGCCTGTAATTTCTCGCCGGCCCGCGCAAGTTCAGCCATCACCGTGGGTTCCACCACCAGCAACGATAGCCGTTCCAACTTCTCCAACTGGGGAAGCTGTGTCGATATTTTTGCCCCGGGGTCCAATATCACCGCGCCCTGGCATACCTCCAACAGCGCCACCAACACCATCAGTGGTACCTCCATGGCCGCCCCCCATGTGGCCGGCGTGGTCGCCCTTTACCTGCAAGCAGCCCCGGGTGCCAGCCCGACCCAGATCGCCAACGCCTTGTATGGCAATGCCACCACGGGTCGTCTCTCCGGCATTGGCAGCGGCTCGCCCAATCGCCTCCTGTACAGCCGCCTGTCCAACGGCGGCGGTGATGACGGCGGTGGTGGTGATGGTGGATCCTGCCCTGCCGGGTTCCAGGAATTCACTGGTTCACTCAGTGGCTCCGGTGATAGCACCTTCGAGCCCAATGGCACCTACTATCAGGCCTCGGTAGGCACGCACCAGGGCATCCTGGCTTCGCCGAGCAACGCCATTTATGACCTCTTCCTGCAGCAGTACAGCTGGTGGAATGGCTGGCAGACCGTCGCCCAGTCTCTGCCCAACTCCGGCAGTGAGAACGCCCAGATCAGCTACAATGGCAGTTCGGGCTACTACGTCTGGCGGCTGGAGTCCTGGACCGGGTCCGGTGCCTATACCTTCTGCATGAATACCCCCTGACCGCTCGGACAGGAGGGTTTGCCGGCCGGGGCCCTGCGGGGCCCCGGCTTTTCCCGTCCACACCGGCCGGCCCGATCTTGATCCATGTTAAAGTAAGCCGCTTTGCAAACCAGCCGGACGGGTCGTCATGAAAGCGCTTTCCATTCGCCAGCTCAGCAAGCGTTACCCCAACGGGGTTGAAGCCTTGAAGGGTATTGATCTGGACGTGGAGGAGGGGGACTTCTTCGCCCTGCTCGGCCCCAATGGCGCAGGCAAGACCACGGCCATCGGTATTCTCACCTCCCTGGTCAACAAGACAGGCGGGCAGATTGAGGTCTTTGGTCACAACATGGACCGGGAGTTGGAGGCGGCCAAGGCCTGCATTGGCGTGGTGCCTCAGGAAGTCAATTTCAATCAGTTCGAGAAGGTCTGCGACATCGTCGTGAACCAGGCCGGTTACTACGGCATATCCCGACGCCAGGCATTGCCTCGTGCTGAGCGTTACCTCAAGCAGCTTGATCTTTGGGAAAAGCGGGATAGCCCATCCCGGAACCTGTCCGGTGGCATGAAGCGCCGCTTGATGATCGCCAGGGCCCTGGTTCATGAGCCTCGTTTGCTGATTCTGGACGAGCCCACTGCCGGGGTGGATATTGAAATTCGCCGATCCATGTGGGAGTTCCTTCGGGAGATCAATGCTCAGGGCACTACGATCATCCTCACGACCCATTATCTGGAAGAGGCGGAGAACCTTTGCCGGAATATCGCCATCATTGATCATGGTCAGATCATCGAAAAGGCCAGTACCCGACGTTTGCTGGATAAGCTCAGCACGGAGACCTTCATTCTTAACCTGCAAACAGCCTTGCGTGAAGTGCCGGAAGTGGATGGCTATCAGCTCAATATGGTGGACGAGACATGTATCGAAGTTGAGATCCACCGTGACCGTTCCATCAATGCCCTGTTCCAGCAATTGAGTGACGCGGGCATCCAGGTGGCCAGCATGCGTAACAAGGTCAATCGCCTTGAGGAGCTGTTTGTCCGAATGGTGCATGGCGGGCGAAATGACCGAGCTGGAGGTGAGTCATGAGCCGGCGTCGTCAGAATCTGGTGGGGCTTTATACCATCGTGCACAAGGAACTTACCCGTGTCCTGCGTATCTGGATACAGACCCTGGTTCCGCCGGCTATCACCATGAGTCTTTATTTCGTCATTTTTGGCCAGTTGATTGGTCGCCGGGTCGGTGAAATGGGTGGCCTGGATTTCATGGCCTGGATTGCACCCGGTCTGATCATCATGGCAGTGATACAGAACAGTTACGGCAATGTGGTCTCCTCATTCTTTGGGGCCAAATTTGGTCGGCATATCGAGGAAATGATGGTCTCCCCCCTGCCCACTTCCATGATTCTGGCCGGTTACGTCATTGGCGGGATGGGGCGTGGCCTTCTGGTGGGGCTGTTGGTGGCCCTGATTGCCTCTCTTTTCGTGCCCTTGCAAGTTGCCAATCCATTGGTGATGGCCGCGGTGGTGCTCCTTACCTCGGCGACCTTTTCCCTTGCCGGCTTGATCAATGCGGTGTTTGCCAAGAAGTTTGATGATATTTCCATCATCCCGACCTTCATTCTCACGCCACTCACCTATCTGGGCGGGGTGTTTTACACCGTGGAGCTATTGCCGGGGCCCTGGCGGGAGCTTTCCCTGTTTAATCCCATCCTGTACATGGTCAACCTCTTCCGTTACAGCATCTTTGGTGTCAGTGATGTGCGCCTGGATATCGCCTTCGTCATCATCCTGGCCATGTTGATTGTCTTGTATATTCTTGCCTTTTACTTGCTCAAGCGCGGCATCGGCTTGCGTGCCTGATCGTGGAAGGGTCTGGGGTATCCGCGTCCGGTTGATGAGTATGAAAAATGGGAAGTGCCCCGCTTCTGTCCTATAGTGAGGGCAGTTGTGCACTCATTCCGCAATCGCCGGAGCCGGGGAGGGGGTCACGCAAATGGGGCAGGCGCTGGGTCAGGACGTGCCGGAAAAGGCCGCAGAGATATTGTCATTCTGGTTCGGCCCGGAGTGGCGGCAAATGCCCCTGCAAGCAGATCCATCCAGGAATGCCTTGTGGTGGCAGGCTGACCCGGCGACGGATAAATACATCCGTGAACGTTTTGGTCGCTTGACCGATCAGGCATTGGAGGGTGGCCTGGAGCCCTGGGCCCATACCCCCCTCGGTCGCCTGGCCCTGATTCTTCTCCTCGACCAATTCACCCGCCACCTTTATCGTGATCAGGCAAAGGCCTTCGCAGGCGACCAGAGAGCGCAATTGTTGTGTCTCAATGGCCTCGACCGAGGTTCAGACCAGGCATTGGCGCCCTTGCAGCGCGTGTTCTTCTATCTTCCGTTGGAGCACGCCGAGGATGCCGGGCTGCAACGCCGCTGTGTGCAGCTTTTCCAGTCCTTGCTGGAATCTGTACCAGAGCCGGATCGGGAATCGTATCGGTACTACCTGGAATTTGCCCGCAAGCATCAGGAGGTGATCGATCGTTTCGGACGTTTTCCTCACCGGAACAAAGCCCTCGGCAGGGACAGCAGCTTCGATGAGGAGCGCTTCATGAGGGTGGAAGGGCGTGGCTTCTAGCGGTACTACCCGAAAATGACGAGGATGTCAGCATGATCGATTATGCAGTGAGCCGAACGGTGCTCGCCATACGCCAGCTCAATTTCAAGGGGCTGGGCGGGCTTGAGTTGGTTTTTGCCGGCATGGGATATGACATCCGATACCTGGATGCGCCCAACGATGATCTGACCGCAGTGGATGCTGGCGAGGATGACCTGATGGTGGTCCTGGGCGGCCCACCCAGTGCCCTGGATGATAGGCGATACCCCTTTCTGATCGACGAGCTGCGCCTGATCGAGCAGCGCCTGGCCAGCGGTCGGCCCTTACTGGGCATATGCCTGGGGGCACAGCTTCTGGCTCGGACTTTGGGCGCCAGCATCCATGAGGGGGCTGCCGAGGAGCTGGGATGGTGGCCGGTGCAACTGTCACAGGAAGGTCGTGCGGGACCGTTGCGCTTTCTTGACCAGGTGCCGGTGCTCCACTGGCACCGGGATGCCATGGCCCTGCCCGAGGGCGCCCGGCGTCTGGCCTGGACGGACGATTGCGACGTTCAGGCTTTCTCCTGGGGCGATGCGGTCATGGGGCTGCAGTTCCATCCGGAAGTGGATTGCACCGCGATGAACCAATGGTTGGTCGCCCATGTCAGCCAGCTGGATGCCCATCCCCTGCAATCCGTGGAGCGTCTGCGTGAGCAGACCCAGCGCTGCAGTCCGTGGATGCAGCGGCGGGCATCGGCCATGCTCAGCGACTGGCTTGCCGGCCTGGATGAGCGCCGCCTGTTACGAGGCGCAGTCAGGGGAAGTGGCTGAGAGCTCATGGGCCGCCGTCAGCGTGCAGGGCACGCACAATGGCCATCACCGCCGCCAGGGCGGAGACCGCCAGCAGAGCGGGGCGGAGCCAGCCGCCATCCAGCCACTGAGCAGCGCGGTCAGATAGCCAGAAGCCCATGAGGGCGGCGGGCAAGAGGCTGATGCCCAGAATGATCTCCTCTACCCCGAAGCGTCCGGCCCAGGCCAGGGCAAGCAGGGAGAATATGCCCCCTGGCAGAAAGCAGGCGGACAGGGTGCCCCGCAAACGGGGGCCACTGAATTGCTGAAAGGCCAGGGCGAGTGGTGGGCCGCCGATGGCCGTGGTCGTGGCCATGAAGCCGGCGGCACCCCCCGCGCTGAAGCGCAGGATCGGACCGGGCGATGGCCACGGGCGTCCCAGGCTGAGGGCAACCCCCAACAGCACCAGAACACCGAACAGCAGGCCCAACAGCTGGTCAGAGACAATCCCCAGAATCATCCCTGCCACCGCCGCTCCCAGCGCCTTGCCGGGAAGTGTCCAGGCTACGTCTGCCACTGCCACCGCCCGCCAGTCCCGAAGCAGAATCAGTGCCGGCAGGATCATGCCGATAATGATCACGGGCGCCGGCACCAGCAGGGGATTGACCAGGAACAGCAGCGGTGCACCCAGCAAGGCCACCCCAAAGCCGATACTGCCTTGCACCGTGGCGCCTACCACCACAACCAGGCAGGCCAGAAGCCATTCCACGCTGTCGATGGGGAAATCCACTGACTTTCTCCTCGATTCTCGTCATCCCGTCACCAATAAAATCAGTGACTTGCCTTTATGGTTACATTAACGCAAACTCCCCCGATCGGTGCCTGGAGGCGCAACCGCTTTCCTGGGGGGGGAAGGTGCACTGTGTTTCGGCATGATACACGGGAGCAAACATGTCAGAAGGGCTTAATGATGGCGCTCTTCACAGGGATCGTGATGCCAATTTGCTGTTTGCGCGAGGATTGGCGCTGATGCTGTCGGGCGTGGCCTTGAGTGTGGTCGCCCTGATCTTTCTACCCCGGCTGGAAGGTATTGCCCAGGCCTATCTGGTCTTCGGTGGTCTTGGGCTGAGCGGGTTGCTTGTCTACCTTATCGGTGCCCGGCCCGTCTGGTCCACTGGCGCCCTGTCCGAACCCCGCAGTGAGCCGTTAAGGGACTAGGTGCGTCCCTGTCTCTCGCGACTGACCGCCAGCCCCATGGCAGCCAGCAGCAGCGCTGCGCCCAGCCACCCCCAGCCCCCCAGCCGTTCGCCGTGGAGCAGCCAGGCCAGAATGTTGGCCGTCAGCGGCTCTGCCAGAATCAGCAGGCCCGCCGTCCCGGAGCTGACCAGCCGAAGGCCCGCATAGAACAGGACGTAGGCCACTGCGGTGGGCATCAGGGCAATCCAGGCCAGTGCCGGCCACGTGGGTCCTTGGTTGGGCGGCAAGGCCCAGTTCCCCGGCATGACCACCACGGCCAATGCCACGGCCGCCACGGTCAGGCTCAGGGCAGTGGTCCACAGTGGGTCCTGCTCTGCCGGCAGCCCACGACCCGCCAGGGTCAGTACCGCGAAGCAGAAACTCGCTGCCAATGCCATGGGCAGGCCAAGACGCAGCCCTGCCGCACCCGGCAGCTCAGGGCCGCCACTGCCACTCACGACCAGGATCATGCCGATCACTGCCGCCAGCAGGGCCATGCCCACTCGCGCGGACGGTGCCTCGCCGTAGACTGGCCAGGCCATCAGGGCGGTGAGAATGGGAATGGTACAGATCGCCAGCAGCGTTGCCATGGCCACGCCGGTCGCCGCGATGGCGGAAAAATAGCCGGCCTGGAAGCCGGCCAGGCAGAGACCCATCAGCAGAGTCAGGCCCAGGGGACGCAGTCCCTCGACTGGCCTGCGGGGAGCGATGATCGCTGCCAGCGCCAGGAGCAGTGGGGCCGCCAGGCCCATGCGCCAGAAACCGATCTCAAGGGCGGTGGCGGTTTCCGACTCATAGATCCAGCGTGAGGCGACGCCTGCCGTTCCCCAGAGGCAGGCGGCACCGGCTACCAGCAGGGCACCCGCCATCGCCGGCGAGGGGGAAGTGAGGGTCCTGGGCTGGGCCATGCTGATCATCCTTGCCAGAAAATATTTAGCTGCCACTATACAAGGGAGAGACACAGGGAGGGGATGGCATGTTGAGAGGGTTAGTCGTATTCGCCATGGGCTTGCTTGTGGTTGGCTGCGAGCGCTCGGACGAGGCGCCCACGCCCACAGGCAATGGCGGTGGCTATGTGGAGACCGGCGATCTCCCTGCCCTGGAGAGTCGCGGCCAATTGCGCATCCTGGTCCATCGACGAGCCGAGGATTATCTCCCCAGGGACGGATATCCCTTTGATCTGGAACGCCAGATGGCCGAGCGCTACGCCCGGTCTCGCGGCCTGGAGCCCGTGATTGTGCCCCTGGATGATTATGGTGATTTGATCCCTGCACTCCTGGACGGCCGCGGTGATCTGATCGCCGCCAACATGACTGCCACCGCTGATCGCCGTGATCAGGTGAATTTCACGGTCGGTCTGGACCAGACACGGGAGTTGGTGGTGGGTCGGGCCGATGGCCCGCAAGCGGATTCGGTGGAGGCCCTGTTCGGGCATCGAGTGGGGGTGATGCGGGACACGGCTTTCTGGGAAGTGGCCCAATCACGTCTTGCGGACCGTGAAGGTATTGAGTTGATCCCCCTGCCTGCCACCCACAGCAGTGACGATGTATTGGATGAACTGGCAGAGGGGGCGTTTGATTTCGCCATCCAGGACAGCAACGTGCTGGACGTTGTTGAAAACTATCGGACGGAGCTGCGCCGCCAGTTCCCCCTGGGCGACTCGCGGCCGCTGGCCTGGGCGGTGCGTCCGGACAATCCGGAGCTCGAGCGCAGCCTCAACCGCTTCCTCACCCGTGAACGCCTGACCCGGTCGGAGATCGAGGCCCACCGGGATGATCTGGCGGGCATCCGTGAGCGTCGCGTGCTCAGGGTGATCACGCGCAACAATGCGGCCAGCTACTACCTCTATCGGGGAGAATTGGTCGGTTTTGAATACGAATTGGCAAAACGCTTTGCCGATGCCCTTGGTGTTCGCCTGCAGATGGTCGTGGCCCGTGATCACGAGGACATGATTCCCATGTTGAAGGAAGGTCGTGGCGACATGATCGCCGCCTTCCTGACCCGCACGGATGAGCGTGAGGCCAGAGGCATCCGTTTTTCCCGCCCCTACCATTACGCCACCGAAACGGTCGTCGCTCGCAAGGGCGAGGCACCTCTGGATTCGCCCGAGGACCTGGCCGGACGTACCCTTCATTTGCGCCGCGCCAGCAGCTATTGGGGGACGGCTCAGGCCCTTGTCGAGGAGGGTATCGAACTGGAATTGGCCACTGTCCCGGCCAATATGGAGACCGAGGAAATCATTGCCCGGGTGGCGACCGGAGAATTCGACCTGACCGTTGCCGACAGTCACATCCTGCAATCCAAGATGACGACCCGTGATGATGTTCATGGGGTATTGGCACTGGGCGAGCCAGTGGCCCATGGCTGGGCGGTTCGCGAGGACACCCCCCGGCTGTTGGCGGCGATCAATGGTTTCTGGGATGCCGAGTATCGGGGCTTGCACTACAACATTTTCTATCGTCGCTATTTCGAGGATGACAGCCGGATTCGGGCTCACCGAGCCGGGCGGATCGGGCCCATGGATGGGGGTGAACTGTCGCCCTGGGATGAGCTGGTCCGGGAATACGCTGAGCGCTATGACTTTGACTGGCGCCTGATTCTGTCCCAGATGTATCAGGAATCCCGTTTTGATCCCGAGGCGGTATCCTGGGTCGGTGCCAGGGGTTTGATGCAGGTCATGCCGCGAACCGGGCGGGAACTGGGCATGTCGCCCCTGGATGATCCCGAGGTAAGCGTTCACGCCGGTACCCGCTATATGGACTGGTTGCGTGATCGCTTCCCGGATCGCCTGCCCGTGGACGAACGCACCTGGTTCAGCCTGGCGGCCTATAATGCCGGCATCGGCCACGTTCGTGATGCCCGCCGGTTGGCGGCCAGCAAGGGCTGGGATCCGGATCGCTGGTTCGGTAACGTGGAGGAGGCCATGCTGCTGTTATCCGAGCCTCGCTATCACCAGCAGGCCCGGCATGGTTATGTTCGGGGGCGCGAACCCTACCACTACGTCCGCCATATTCGTGATCGTTACCGGGCCTATGTCAGCCTGACCGAGGACTGAAACTTCATGGCCAGTGTCATCAACCCGCGCATCCCCGAGTTTCGATCCTGGCCAGCGGCCAGAGTGGATAGGGGCGATGTGATGACCCTGGTCCGCTTTCTGGAAGCTCACCCCCGCACTCTGGTGCTGAGTGGGGCCGGGTGCAGCACGGATTCCGGCATTCCCGCCTATCGCGACGCCCATGGCCGCTGGACCCGGCGGCAACCCATCCAGTACCAGGCCTTCATGTCCAGCGAGTCCACCCGTCGTCGCTATTGGGCCAGGAGTTATCTGGGCTGGCCGCGCATGCAGGCCGCCCGCCCTAACCCCGCCCACCGGGCCCTGGCCGAGCTGCAATCGGCCGGACTGCTGGGCGGCCTGGTGACCCAGAACGTGGATGGCCTGCATCAGCGTGCGGGTTCCTCGGACGTGGTGGAGCTGCACGGGACCCTGTCTCGCGTCCTCTGCCAGCACTGCGGTCTGAAACTGGGTCGGGATGCACTGCAATCTGAGCTGAATGCCTGTAATCCAGGCTGGCAGGCCCGGGTTGAGGGCATCAACCCGGATGGTGATGCGGAACTGGATGAGGCCGCGCACCGGGGGTTCAACTTTATTGATTGCCCCGAGTGCAGCGGCATTCTCAAGCCGGATGTGGTCTTCTTCGGCGAGAACGTCCCTGCACAGCGGGTGGAGCGGGTTCGTGCCTTGCTCGGTGATTGTGATGCCCTGCTGATAGTCGGCTCATCGCTGGCCGTATGGTCCGGCTTCCGATTCGCCCGGGAAGCGGCCCTGGCAGGCCTGCCCGTGGTCGCCGTCAATCAGGGCCGCACCCGCGCCGATGACCTCCTCCGTTTCAAGGTGGAGGCCTCCTGTCATCAGGTCCTGGCCACGGTGGGTGAAAGATTGGCCGCGCCCAAGGTGTTTGGCAAGGATCGCTAGTTCTGCCTCGGGCTTGGGGTGAATAGGCTGGGCTGCTCTTGCGCCCAGGCCCCCAGGTCCGGGACCTGGCCAGCGAGGCCGTCAATCAGGGCCCGCCTGGCTGACGGCATTTGCAGCCAATTGGGACTCCCCAGGCGGAAGTCCATGTCCTGCCAGAAACTCCGTAATCGATTGCCCAGCATTGCCCGGGGGATGATCGGCAGGGGATAAAGCCCCTCGAGGTCAATCAGCGAGAGCCGTGGCTCTGTCTGGTCATAGTGGTTGAAGTGAACAAAAAAATTGTGGCAGCGCGGGTCCTGGTGATGAATCCCGGCCTTGTGCAGGCGCCCGAAGACCCTTCCCATGGAATGCAGCAATAACCTCAAACGCGGCATTTCCGTGCCCACCTGCTTCAGCCATTGGTCCAGTCGTACGCCGCCCACATCACGGGTGACCACATAGGCGAGGGGGCGTGGCTGAGATCTTGCCCGCAGAATGCCACAGGACTCGGTACTCGCCGAGTCGAGTCCGGCTGCCTGCAGCCTCTGGGCCATCTCCCGAGCATGATGGGGTGGTCGGAGCCGGTGCTTGATTCGGTCGCGCAGGCGACAGATGGGCATGGCCTTGATGAACAGGGGGAGGCCTTCGGGGCAGTTCAGCTTGACCACGCGGGTCCTGCAGTCATCGCCACGGGCGAGCCGGGCAAGCAGCTTCTGTACTCTCGAGTGATTGCAGTCAATTGGATCTATCTGTTGAACCGGGGTCACGAGGTTTCTCCGCCAGGACGTTGGCGGATAGACCCGGTCAGGGCGGGTGTCGTTACAAAAAAAGCAAGGGCCGTGGCGGCGGCCCTTGCTTGCAGAAGGCGGCCTGCCTACTTCGTCGCGGCGGCAAAGCCCTCCGGCTTGATCGCCAGGACGTCGCATTCCAGGTTGCCGAGAATGGCCTCGGCGGTACTGCCCATGATCAGGCGGGTCAGGCCCTTACGGGTGACCGTGCCCATCACCAGCAGATCCACGCCCTGTTCCCGGGTGAAATCGGGAATCGCACGGCGCGCGGTGGCATCGATGAAATGGGCGTGGCTGGGGTCAACGTCGAAGCGGTCAGTGAGTTGCCGCAGGGCATTGCGGTGGTGAGTGGCGATTTCCTCACGGACCTTCTCGAATTGCAGCGCAGGACCTTCAATAGGTGAGTTGGCCCCCAGGGGCTGGGTCTGGCAGGCGTGAATGACATCCAGCCGCGCCTCATAGTGCTTGGCCAGGGATTGGGCGGTGGTCAGAATGCGTTCATCCAGTTCCGCCGGCTTGCCGCGCTCATGGAAGGGGTCCACCGCAGCGGCGATACGTCCGGGCTTGTCCTTGCTGGTGGACTTGACCAGCATCAGGGGGACCGGGCAGCGGCGCAACAGGTGCCAGTCCAAAGGGGTGAAAAAGGCGCGCGACAGACGGGAGCCGGCGTCGCAGTCCTTGACCACCAGGTCGTAGTCGCCCTCCGCCACTGTCTCCAGGACCTTGTCCGCCAATGGTCGACCGGTCTTCACACGGGTCTCGATCTCAATGCCATCTTCCCCCAGGGAGTCAGCCAGGTTGTTCAGCCACTGGGCCGTCTCCTGCTCCCAGATATCGATGGCCTGACGGGTCAGGGCATCCCCCATCAAGCCGGATTCCACAATCGTCTGGTGGTCCTCGAACACCGCCAGGGTGAGGCTGGCACCGTGGTCGCGGGCCATGGCCAGGGCTCGCTGTGCCGCCCGGTTCTTGTCCAGGGACGGGTCGAGGATGGCGAGTATGCGACTGGTCTTCATGGCTGGGTTCTCCTTCGGCATTGTTTCCCGGGCCATCACTGCCCCAGCAGCGAGGTCCGGTTCATATTCGAATTCTCTTTCCCAAGATACTATTCGTGGTTCAGGGAAACCAGATTGATCTGCATCAAGCGAGCCGTGATTCGGTCGGCATTTGAGTGCGGACGGCGGAAGTGAGAAGCTGTTACCGGTGGAGGGGGTCCACGTGGATGAAGAAGGAGGTAGTCCATGATCAAGCGAATGCTGATCCTCATGGTCCTCATGGCTTTGCCGGCACTGGCCTGGGCTCATACCTGCCCGGCTTACGAGGATATGATCAACGAATCCCTCGAAATGGCGGAGGAGATGGGCCTTTCCGATGAAACCGTGACGGAAATCGAGTCGTTGCGGGACGAGGGCATGCGCCATCACGAAGAGGGCGATCACGACACGGCCATCGCCCTCTTGGACGAGGCCCTGTCTCTGATTGAGAGCGGCGGCTGATCAGCCCGGCCGGTGCGGGTCCCCGGCAGTCTGCCGGGGACCGATTCTCAGCGTGGCCCGAGATATGAGGACAGGGTGCGGTGGAAGACAATCCCTACAAGCAGGCGGAAGTTCGGGCCCGGGCCCTGCGTGATTTTCTGATCCACCTGCTGATCTTTGTGCCCTCCGCCGGTCTGTTGCTGCTGTTCCAGTGGCTGGCGGGCGAGTCTCAGACCTGGATCAACTGGCTGCTGCTGTTCTGGCTGTTCGGCCTCGGTCTGCACGGCATTTCCCTGCTAAATCCCTTCGCCCGTGTGATGCGCCTGCTGGATGAGGATCGCCTGCGGGACCGCAGTCGCCGCTAGCCGCTCAGCCGCCAGCCGATCCAGGCCAGCGAAAAACCCACCAGGAATGCCAGACCCAGCCAGCTCAGTCCCCGGAGGACGGGGCCGGGGCGCTCTGCTGTCGGCATCCAGGGGCCGGTCACTGCTCGCAGGTTGAGCCAGGCGAGAATGGGGGCCGAGAGAAAGGAGACGGTGGTGGCGAAATCCACCAGGGTGGTGAAGGCGCCACCAAAGTAGCGAATAATCACCAGGGCGCCGGCGGCGACCAGCAGAAAAGCGGCAACATACACCCTTGGCCCGCTGTCGGGGCTCATCTCCCGGCCCGGCAACAGAAAACCCGCCAGGGCGGTGAGCACGCGGGGATAGGCATCGCTGACCGCCAGGGTCGTGCTGAACATTACCACCAGAGCCGTGAATAGAATCACCGGCACACTCCAGTCTCCCAGCAGCTGGCCGTAGAGTTGGGCGAACTGGCTGGAGAAGGCCACGGCACTGTCCGAGAAGCGCTCACCGCTGCCGAACATGACCAGGGCGCCGAGCACCAGGAAACAGGCGGCCAGCAGGGTGGCGCCGGCATAACCGATCTTGAAATCCAGCAGGGCGTGGCGGACGCTGACCCGCTGACCGGTGCTGCGGCTACGCTCCATGGCCCATAGAGAGTGCCAGGCGGCCACATCCAGAGGGATGGGCATCCATCCCATCAACGCCAGCAGGAAGGCAATGCCGGCGCCGGTCCAGAGGCTGGACAACGGCGGTGCTGCGGTTTCCGCGGTCCATTCGCCGGGATTGAGCAGGGCGAGACTGACTGCGGCCAGCGTCAGGACAGCCAGCACGGACATGATCAGTTTCATGCTCAGGTCCAGGCCCCGGAAACGCCCCAGCAGCAGGACCAGGCCGCATACCGCCAGGATGATTGCGGAGATCAGCACAGTATCCAGTTCGGGTGCAAACAGGCGGCTGGCCAGACCGGCGGTCACCAGGGTCACGCTGGCCAGAATCACGAACATCGTACCCACAGTGATCAGGACATAGAGGGACAAAGCCCAGCGGCCCTGGCGGCGATAGGCGGCAAGCAGGCTTTCACCCGTCGCCGCGGTATAGCGGGGACCAAATTCCAGGAAGGGATATTTCAGCAGGCAGGTGATAAGGACCAGGCCCAGGAGCAGCAGGCCGTATTCGGCCCCCGCCCGGGTTGCCTGCACCAGATGCGATACGCCCACGGCGGCGCCGGCCATCAGCAGACCGGGGCCGAGGGCATGGAGCCAGGCACGGGGTTGGGCTGACGCTTGCGTCACGGATACTTCTCCCTGGGGAATTTTGCGGGCCCTTGCGGGTCGAAAGGCGAAAGTAAAGCGCATTGGTGCCGCGGCCTGCAAATCCGGCCTCTCCCCAGGCCGGGGTTTTTCTGCCGCAGCCTTGATTTTGGGGCCCTTGGATGGAGACAATCTCCCCATGAGCGAGAATAAAGCAACGTTTGGTGCCGGCTGTTTCTGGGGCGTGGAAGCCCGCTTCCGCGAGATTGACGGGGTGCTGGACACCCAGGTCGGCTATCTGGGTGGGGATTTCGAGAATCCCAGCTACGAAGACGTTTGCTCCGGCGAGACGGGGCACGCTGAAGTGGTCCAGATGGTCTATGATTCAGAGAAGGTGTCTTATCAGGCCCTGCTTGAGGTGTTCTGGGAGATGCATGACCCCACCAGCCTCAATCGTCAGGGCCCGGATGTAGGCAGTCAGTATCGATCGGCGATTTTCTATCACGATGAGGCTCAGCGGCAGGCGGCAGAATCTGCGAAGCAGGCCCTGCAAGCATCCGGGCGTTTCCAGCGCCCCATCGTGACCGAGATCAGTCCGGCATCGACCTTTTACCGCGCGGAGGAGTATCATCAGCGGTATCTGGAAAAAAAGGGGCTGTCGAGCTGTGCCATTTGAAGCACGGCCGGCGGCGGTTTTCGTGGCGGGGGGTCACGGCCGAATTAGGGATGGGAGGCAGCAATGGGCAAGATCAGCAGTAGCGAAGATACCGACGGCGGCGACGATCGCCGGGTATTCGGGCGCATCGACACCCAGCACCCGGTCAAGGTGCTGGACGGGCGGGATCATGCCCACCCGGCCCTTGCCCTGGATATTTCCCTGACCGGTCTGCAGTTGCTTTGCAACAATGAAACCGCCCGGCAGCTCCTGCCTGACAGTGTCCTGCGGGGGGAGCTTGGGGGCGAGGAATTGCGGGTGCAGATGCAATTGCCTCTGAAGGATGGCCGCTATTCCAATGTGGATGCCCGCTGTCGGGTGGTGGCCTGCCGGGACGATGATGGCGAGCGCTTCCGGATCGGGCTCCGCTATATCTGGTTTGAAAATTACACCTACGACGACCTCGAGCGGTTTATCGACGACTGGCTGCACTAGCTGGTCCTCCCGCCCGCCCCTGAACCCGCGATGAAACCAATCCACGGTGCCGAAGTCATATCGGTGTCGTAGGCCGTCCTGCTACCCTCTTCGGGTCGCTTTGACCGCACTCAGGCGGCGGATGGCTGCGTTTTGCCCGCCGTGATGCCGGGTGAGATCCATTCAAGCATGACAATATGAGGACCAGATGATGCACAAGACAATGAGCGTCTTGCTCTGCGCCGGCCTGTTGGCCGCCTGTGGCCAGGATGACCAGGACCGGGATCGGACTCCTGAGCCGGCCAAGGGCGAAGCCGAGCTGGGCGTGGACATGGCCAACATGGATCACGATGTTCGGCCCCAGGATGATTTCTTCCGCTTCGTGAACGGTGGTTGGCTGGAGCGTACCGATATCCCGAGCGATCGTGCTCGCTACGGCAGTTTTGACGAGCTGCGTGAACAGGCCGAGGCCCATTTGCGTGAGCTGGTGGAAGAGGTCTCGGAGCGAGAGAACCTCGAAACCGGCTCAGCGGAGCAAATGATCCGCGATCTCTATCAGAGCTTCATGGATGAAGACGCCCTTGAGGCACTCGGGATGGAACCGCTGGAAGACCTGTTCGCCCGCATCGACGCGGTCGAGGATCATGATGAGCTGCGCCGGCTGCTGGCCAAGCTGCCAGCTTACGGTGTCTCCGGCCCGTTCAGCTTCTTTGTGCGCCAGGATGCCCAGAACTCCGACCAATATATCTCCTACCTCAGCCAGTCCGGGCTTGGTCTGCCGGATCGGGATTTCTACTTTGATGACGGCAATCAGGACGTTCGTGAGGCCTATCTTGAGCATGTGGAGCGCATGTTTGAGCTTGCCGGTCACGAGGACCCTGCGGCCGCTGCCGAGCGCATCATGGACACCGAAACCCGTCTGGCCGACGGTCATTGGACCCGGGTCGAGAACCGTGACCCGGTGGCCACCTATAACCTCAAGTCGGTGAGCGAACTCGGAGAACTGGCGCCGGATTTCGACTGGGCCGCCTTCATTGCCGACATTGGTGCCGACGATGTGGAGTCGGTGGTGGTTCGGCAGCCGGACTATCTGGCAACCGCTGCCTCGGTAATCGCCGATACCGATATCGAGACCTGGCAGGACTATCTCCGCTGGCGGGTTCTTTCCAGCTACGCCAATTATCTGTCCAGCGATTTCGTCGAGGCCCGCTTCGATTTCTCGGGGCGCGTCCTTCAGGGACTGGAAGAGCAGAAGCCCCGTTGGGAGCGTGGTATCGACGTGCTCAACCAGGTGATCGGCTTTCAGCTCGGCAAGCTCTATGTGGAGCGTCATTACGATGACGAAGCCAGTGAGCGCATGGCCGAGATGGTGGACAACCTGATGATCGCCTTCGAGGAGACCTTGCGTGAATCGCCCTGGATGAGCCCGGAGACCCGCGACGAGGCCCTTGCCAAGCTTGAGAGCTTCAATACCAAGATTGGCTATCCGGACAAATGGCGGGACTACGACGGCCTGGAAATCGATCCGGATGACCTGGTGGGCAATATCAAACGTTCCCGCGCCTTTGAATACGGACGCATGCTGGAGCGCTTGGGGCAGGAAGTGGACCGGGACGAATGGTTCATGACCCCGCAGACGGTCAATGCCTATTATTCACCTTCCATGACCGAGATTGTCTTCCCGGCTGCCATTCTGCAGCCCCCCTTCTTTGATGTGGATGCCGATGACGCCATCAACTACGGCGCCATTGGCGCGGTCATTGGCCATGAGATCAGCCACGGCTTTGACGACTCCGGTCGCCGTGTGGATGGCGATGGCAACCTTCGCGACTGGTGGTCCGAGGGCTCCGAAGAGGAATTCCAGTCCCGCGCCCAGGTGCTGGTGGACCAGTTCGATGCCGAGGAACCGCTGGAGGGGGTCAACATCAACGGCCAGGCCACCCTGGGCGAGAATATCGCCGACCATGGCGGTCTGCGGGTGGCCTGGCGGGCCTATCAGCTGTCCCTGGAAGGAGAGGAGGCGCCGGTAATCGAGGGCTTTAGCGGCGATCAGCGCTTCTTCCTGGGCTGGGGCCAGATCTGGCGCATCCAGTTCCGCGACGAAGCGCTGCGTCAGCACCTCCAGACCCGCCCCCATTCACCGGGGGAATTCCGGGTCAATACCACGCTGCGCAACATCCCGGGCTTCTACGAGGCCTTCGACCTGCAGCCCGGTGATGCGATGTACCTGCCGGAGGACGAGCGGGCCAACATCTGGTAAAAGCCGCTTGAGGTTTTGCATGAAAAACCGCCACCCGAAAGGGTGGCGGTTTTCTTTTGGTCGGCGGATCTACTGGGTCTGGTAGCGGGTGGTGATTTCGTCCCGCACATTGCCCTCAATCAGTGCCTGCAGGGCCTCGTCAAAGCGCTCGACCAGGGATTGGTCCACGGATTCACGGCTGAACATCAGTGTTACCTCGCCGCTGCTGAGCTCCTGTTCCAGTCGGGCCACCTGGTCTTCCAGGCCCAGGCGTCGCTGCACCGACGCCGCCACGAAGGGGTCTTCGATCAGGGCGTCAATGTCATGCTCCAGTAGGCGCAGGAGGTTGATGTCCCCAATCCGCGCACTGGTGAGGTAGCGCTCGTAGTCCGGGTTGGCGATCACCGCTTCGGCCTCGTCGCCATAGAGAAAGCCTTCCGTCAGTCCCACCCGACGCCGTTGTTGCAGCAGACTTTCCAGGCTCTCATCCTGGTACAGGTCCAGATCCTCGGCTCGTACCCAGATGGCGAAGGTCTCATCCCGGTACGGGATGCTGAAATAGGCGAATTCCTCGCGGGCAGCCGTGCGCGTGGCACCCGGTATGAAGTCGATCTCCCCGTCTCGCAGGGCTGCCAGCAGGGATACGAAATCCGCCTGGTGATACTCCAGTTCGCAACCGGCCTTTTCCGCTGCCGCGCTGACCAGCTCCACATCCAGGCCGGCGACTTCGCCGGTCGGGGTGCGGTATTGGTAAGGCTCCCAGGGGTCCCAGCCCATCACCAGCTCACAGTCCGTTGTGGCCTCAGGGGTCTCTGCCACGGCGTCGTCATCCACCGCTCCGTTCTCATCCGGGGCCTCGCAGGCCATGAGGAACAGGAGCAGGAGACACCACGCCAGGCCATGCATTGTTGTTCTGTTCATATCGCCTCCTGGACCATGTCATTGTCAGTCATTGGGCCAGGGCACTGTGCCCCGCCCTTACTCATAGCTTAGAACGGGGATGTGAGAGCACAAGGGGACTAGGGCAATATCAGGACAGTGATTTCCTCGCGGTCATGGTATAGCTGGCGGGCCCGCAGGCTGGCGCCTGCTCCCGCCCGAGCGCGCAGTTCGGCCAACAGGTCCCGGGCTACCGGCCAGGGCCGTTTCATGGGCAGCTTGAGGTTGAAGACTACCCTTCGGGCCCAGCCTGTCTGCAGCCACTGGCCCATTCGGGCTGCCACCCGCGCTGGTTTGTCGACCATGTCGCAAAGCAGCCAATCGACAGGAGCGGCGGGCTGCCAGGTGAAGCCATCGCCGCGAACATGATCCAGCAGGCCGCTGTCCAGCAGGCTTTTAGCCATGGGGCCATTGTCCACCGCCGTGACATGGATGTGGCGGCGCACCATCTGCCAGCTCCAGCCGCCCGGCGCGGCACCCAGGTCCACGGCGGTCATGCCAGGCTGCAGATGGGTCTCCCGCTCCTCTGGCGTCATCAAGCGGATCAAGGCCTCTTCCAGTTTGAGCGTGGAGCGGCTGGGCGCGGCCGACGGCATCCGCAGACGCTGAATGCCCCCGGCCGGCTCGGCCGGATCCTGATTGCTGCCCACCGCAACGCGAGTGGAATCGGGAAAAAACAGGTGCAGCACGGGGGCACCCTCGGCATCCAGACGGATACCCTTGTCCTTCAGCGCCCGCCGCAGGGCGGGAGTGAAGGCCCGAACAAAACGGGAGAGGCCCTTGCCGGCATTGCTGTCCGGGACGCTGATCTGGAGGCCCCCAAAGCAACTCCCGCCGGGCAGTGTTTCGATGATGGGGCTGATGCGGTCCTTGCCGGGGAGCCCCTCCAGCCAATGCCATTCCCTCAGCACCTGCCGCGGGAACAGATAATCCTGCGGTAGATGACGGTTCATGGCCGCTGTCTCGGCTGGGTCGGCGCAGACCAGTCTAAGCCAGGCCTCTCCCGGCCGGGCGATGGCATAGGCCGAGGCAATCCCGGCCGCCCGCGCCCTTTCGTCCAGCTCCGCCGCAGCCGCTGACTCCATGCCGGGGCGGCAGTGGGCCAGCCAGGCATGCACTGGCGGTCTTGTTATCGGATTGTCACTCACCCCTGTTTCTCCTGCTGACTTGCCGGGATGGTTTTGCCCCCCCGTGCTTGAGCTTTGCCACGGATTGGGGCAATGTTCTGCCCCGAGCCCGGGAGGGCCCCATTGCCGAGACGCTTGATTGGAGAAATGCCATGGCCGCCAAACGCCTGCCCCGTGTTGTCACCGTTCCCCTGGTGCTGTTGGTCATTGTGTTGCTGGCCTGGCTGCTGCTACGCATGTTGCCCTCGGGATTTGAGACCGATCTCAGTCTGGTGGGGACCGGTGAGCCGGCCGTGGTGCTTGTCCATGATCACAATTATGTCGAAAGCGTTACCCTGATGGAGAATCTGGCTCGGGTCCGGGATCAGCATCCCGAGGCCATGCTGTATCTGGTTGCCGATCTCAATCATCCTCGGGGCCAGCGTTTTGCCGATAACCAGGACGTGGATGCGGTCACGCTGGTGTTGTTTGATCTGCACGGCAACCGGGTGGCCACCACCCGTGGCGTCAAGGACAGTGGCGAAATCGAGCAGTGGCTGGCAGATCATCTGCCGCCTCTGTAATCCCGGAAACCATCAAAAGCGGCGCCCGAACAGCAGGCGCGTGGCACCCCCGCCCTCGATGGCATCGTGACGCACTCCCACCCAGCCGCCATCATCGATCTCCAGTGACAAGCTGAGATAGGCGTGGCTGTCCGGCCGCCACTGAAGCCGCCTGTCGCTGCGGCCGTCCTCATCCCGGCGGGTCTCTTCGCCGTTCAGCCAGTGGCGGGCAACGCCAATGCCAATGCCCAGATGCCGGCCTTGCCAGTCCAGGCCAAGCTCCGCGCGGCCCTGGCGCATGTCCACTTCGACATCCCCCTCGCCCAGGCCGCCACTGACCGCCATCCAGTCATGGTCCAGATTCCAGCGCAGAGCCAGGGGGCTGCCGGTCGGATGGCGACCACCCAGACCGAACCCCAGCAAGTGGCCGCCCAACCTCGGGGTTTCAACCGTGTCCGCGGCTTCAAAGCGCATTGACGGCAGCCCCAGGCGCAGATCACCCCATAAGCCGGCGGTCAGGCCTTCCCGCAACTCAATGACCCCACTCTGAAGGCTGAAGCGACGCGCCTCATCGGCCACCGTGGGCCGCAGGGTCTGGCTCTCAATCCGCGCCTCGTAGGCAACCCCTCGCTCCGTCAGGGCCGGCATGGGCAGGAGCAAGAGAGCCGAAAACAGGCCGGTGATGCGTCGTGGCGATCCGCCCATGGCAGCCCTCCAGGCCGGGATTGGCGATAAGCGGGTTTGCTTTATCCGTCTCAAGGTAATATACCAAGGGCAGCGTCCAGACCCGTGAGTTCCAACAGCAATTTGTGGGATAGTGACGCCTGTGGTCCGGGGGGTAGAGTCCCGCGGCGGCTGACCGGAAGGGCAGCGGCCGCATTGATGACCGGGGGAAGCTTGCAGAGCAAGGCCTTCAAAAACGATCGATTCATCGGTTTCGCCGTTGTCCTGCTGGTTGCCCTGGCCGGCCTCGCCGGCCTGTGGCGCGGCCTGGACGGGCAATTGGCTGAATGGGGCATGCGACTGGCCCCGGAAAGGGCTCCCGGCGAGGCCGTGCTGCTGGTGGATATTGATGACCGTAGCCTGCAGCGCTTCGATGACTGGACCAGTCTGGCCGCCGCCGTGGGTGAGGCGGTGGGCATGTCCCGTGGCGCGGGTGCCAGTGTTACCGCCCTGGTGCTGCCCCCGGATTGGGGCCTGGCAGGTCCGGTGGCTGATGCCACTCTGGCGGCTCGCCTGGAGGGTCTGGGCCCGGTTCTGTTGGGCCTGCCGTATCGCAGCGCCACTGGTGGCAGCGATGGCGGACCCCTGCCGAGGGACTGGATTCCCCCCTACATGCTCGACAGCGCTGTCAGCGCCAATATCGAAGACCCGATCAATATCCGCATCCTGCGTCGCATGGCGGCGACGCCGGCGCTGCCCTCCGGGCGCCTCGTCCCGGCTCACCCGGGATTGAGCAGCGAGGTAACGGGGGTCGGTTTTCTGCCCCGGGTGGAGGATCGCCTCGCATCCCGGGAACCTCCCGCGCTGTTGCGCAGCGACGATCATTTTCTGCCCGCCCTGTCCGTGAATATTGCCGCCCACATCCTCGGTGCTGAGGCAGCTGACATCCGTACCCAGGATCCCAGCGACCTGGCGATTGGTGGCCGGCGCGTGGTGACTGATGTCAGCTATCGTTTTCAGCCTCATTTCTATTCTCTGGATGGCGAGCGGGCCCTGCCCCGTGTCAGTCTCGATCTGCTCCTCTCGGAACGTTTTGATCCCGCCAGCCTGCAAGGTCGCGCCGTGATCATCGGCACCTCGTCCGAACAGTGGGCCCAGGCCATGCCCAGTCCCACGGGGGGTGTGCTCAGTCCCATGGAAGTCGTGGCCCAGCACGCCACTGCCCTGATCAACGGAGATCTCTATTCGGCGCCCGTGTGGGTCGCCGTGGTGCCGTGGGCCGTGCTCTTCGTGGTGGCCCTCTATCTGGGTTATCTCCTGCCCCGGGTGGGGTTGGCCACTGGGGTTGCCCTGACACTGCTGTTGGCGGTGATCCTGGTCAATCTGCAGTTGGTGCTGCCCATGGCCCGCATGTTGCGTTTGGACCTGGCCATGCCGGTTGTTGCCCTGCTGTCGGGACATTTCGCTCTGGGGGCGAAGCAGTACCTCAGCGATCGATACCACCATTTCCGGCAGACCCTGTCCGATCTCAATCGCCAACTGGCCGAGGCCTGGCGGGCCCAGGGCCGGCTTGATGCCGCCTTTGAGCGGCTCAAACAGTGTGAGCCAGATCAGCGCGTCCTCGACCAGCTCTACGACCTGGGCCTGGATTTCGAGCGTCGCCGCCAGTTTGCCAAGGCACAAAGTGTTCTCCGTCACCTGTCCAGGCTGTCCCCCGGCTTTGCCGATGCGGATGCGCGGATCCGCAAGCTTGGGGTGCTGGAAAGCAAGATGGCCCTGGGTAGCGGCCGGGGCGGGGTTCGTTCCCTGGTCCTGACCGAGGATGGCATGCAAAAGCCCATGCTGGGTCGCTACGAGATCGACAAGGAGATCGGTCGTGGCGCCATGGGTGTGGTCTATCTGGGCAAGGACCCCCGCATCGGTCGCACGGTGGCGGTCAAGACCGTTGCCCTGTCGGAGGAATTCGAGGGAGAACAACTGGAACAGGTGACCGCCCGCTTCTTCCGTGAGGCCGAGACCGCCGGCCGCCTCAATCACCCCAGTATCGTCACCATATACGACGTGGGTGAGGAGGCCGACCTGGCCTATATCGCCATGGACTATCTGGACGGCACCAGCCTGCAGCGCTACACCCGGCCGGGCAAATTGCTGCCCGTGCCCACGGTCTTCGACATCGTCACCCAGGTGGCCGAGGCGTTGAACTATGCCCATGGCCATAACGTGGTCCATCGCGACATCAAGCCGGCCAACATGATCTATGATCGCCGCACCCGGCGGATCAAGGTTACCGACTTCGGTGTGGCCTGCCTCACCGATGCCAGCAAGACCAAGACCGGGACCATCCTTGGCACGCCCTCCTATATGTCACCGGAGCAGGTATTGGGCCGGCGGGTAGATGGTCGCTCCGATCTCTTCTCCCTGGGTGTGACCTTCTATCAGATGCTGCGCGGCGAATTGCCCTTTGATGGTCAGCCCCTGGCCACCCTGATGTACAAGATCGCCAATGAAGAGCACCCGGACGTGACCCATCTGCGCCTGGATCTGCCGCCCTGCGTCCGCCAGATCATGAACAAGGCCCTGGCCAAGAAGCCCGAGGACCGCTTCCAGAGTGGTGCGGAAATGGCCGCCGCCCTGCGCCAGTGTCGCCGACAGGTGGTGGCCATGGCCAGAAAGACCCAGGGCGAGCCGGCCAAGAGCAAGACCTAAGGAGCCTCTGATTAATTCATTGGCTGCGGGTGCGAATGAATTAATCAGAGGTTCCCTAATCCCGTTTCAGGCGCTGAAAGTAGTCACGGGCCGCCGCCAGGACTCTGGGGGACAGCAACAGGGTGGCGGTCATGGTCGGGATTGCCATGAGCGCATAGGCGCTGTCGATGATGCCGAAGACCGCCTCCAGCGAGACCACCGCGCCAACGACGATCAGCGCGGTATAAAAGTACTTGTACCAGTGCTGGCGCTCCGCGCCGATGAGATAGCCCAGGCACTTGGCGCCGTAGTACCAGAAGGTGAACATGGTGCTGGAGGCAAAGATCAGCACCACGAAAGCGATTACCCAGGCCCCCAGCTCGCCGGGTAGCACATCGCCAAATGCCAT
>NZ_SLKM01000302.1:0-2947 GCF_007134575.1 Natronospira sp. | reverse complement strand
GTAATAGGCGGAATTGACGCAGCGAAGCAGCTTGTAGGAAAGGGCCACGTCCTGCTTGATGATGGCTTCCAGTTCCTTGGGCCCCACATCAGGGTCCTGTAGCTTGGCCAGAACCCGGAGAATGCTGAGTTTGTTGTCCGGCAGGCGCTTGCGCTCCAGCAGCTCGGGTTCGCACAGGAAATAGCCCTGGAAATAGTCAAAGCCCAGTTCCACGGCCATGTCAAAGGCCTCTTGGGTCTCGACCCGCTCTGCCACGAGCCGGGCGGGGTACTGGCGGACCTTGCTCACTTCCTCGGCCAGCTGTTCCCGGCTGCGATCGAGTATGTCGATCTTGACCAGATGCGCGAGCGGCAGAAGCGGAACCACTTCTTCACGGTATTCGAAGTCATCCAGGGCAATCTTGAAGCCCTGGTCCACCAGCCGCTCCACCGATTTCACCAGCTTGTCATCCACTTCCACGGTTTCCAGGATCTCAAGCCCCACATGGGCGCTGGATAGCGGGAAATCCGTGTCGTTGATGAGAAAGTTGCGGGTCAGGTTGAAAAAGGCATATTTGGAGCCCACCAGTTTGTCCAGACCGATTTCCAGAAAGGTATCGGTGATTACCTGAGAGGTAGCCCGGTCGCCGTCGAATACCGAGGCAATGTTGCGGCGGCTGTCCCGAAACAGGATCTCATAGCCATAGACCCGCTGCTTCTGGTCGAAGATGGGTTGCCGAGCAATGAAGAGCTGCGGAGCCGGTCCCTTGCTTGCTGCGCTTGTTTCTGCCATGAAATCAACCTGTGTCGGCGGGGTGGGGCTCACCGGGTGGTATTGACGCCAATTATGGCGGGAGGGCCATTGCAGTCTCAAGCCCCTCTGGACAAAACATCGGCTTATAGTTCGTTTTTTAGCTGCCTGCGTTGCAACTGGAAGACAAATCGCTCGATCTGACGGCGGTCACTGGCCTCCAGGCGAAGGAATCGAGCCCCCAGGCGATTGAAGGGTTTGTCACGCACTGGCTCGTTGAAACGGATTTCGACCCGGGTTTCAACCGTGGCGTCAGGAAAATCAATATGGCAGTCACAACGGCTACCGCGCTCCAGTCCATCGGCGAGCTGTTTGTTGACACGGAAACCGATGCCGGAAATCGACACGTCGACCAACACGCCCTCGAACCAGTCCCCGTCCGAATTACTCATTACCACCGGGCATTCGGGGCGAGCAGGAACTTCCACCCGGAAGGCCCGGCGCCGTTGAAGGTAGCGCAGACTATCCGGGATCGGCGCAATATAGGTGATGAAGCCATCCTGTTCCTCGCGACGACGTACCTGGACCGGAAAACGCACTTCCGCGCCATCCAGCTGCCCCGTGACCTGAAAACTCTGCTGGAGACGAACCAGTCGATCGCCATCAGTGGGGGTGAGCTCGTCGAAACTGAGTTCGCCACGCTCTATGTCCACGCCCAGCAGCATGCTGCCGAACTGATCGGAGCGGCCGCGGAAGCTGACGGTCAGCAAGGGGCGCTGGTCCCTCAACCGCAGCAGTAACTGTCGGATGCGGGCAGGGCGCTTCTCCAGCGTTTCTTCCGCCGGGGCATTATGGTCGGATCCCACTGTCACTGTAGCTTTCAATTTATGTCAAAAGGTTTTATCTATTGGGCAAAGTGTAGTCGACTCATGCTGCTATCCGTGCGCAGGGAGCCGTGCTGAGCGAAATAAGCGAGGAGCGGCATCAATACGCCGACCAGGGGCGATCAAACCCAAACATGGCGCTGACTGTTCTCGCCATCCCGGGTACGACCATCCGATCCATAGGTGGTGCTGACTTTTGTCCCCAAATCCTGCCCGCTGAGGATAGCGAGAGCCTGTTCAATCTGTCTACCCTGCAATCCGACCCGCTGACCATTATTCTGATTGTCGTGGCGTAGTTTGCCCAATTCGGCCAGCAGCTCGGTCCATTGAGTCGCGAGGCTGGATTCGCCGGCCAACTCAAGGGCCCTGGCAATCTGCTCGCCACGCCTCTCCCGGGCATCGCTTGAGGCCTGGATGTTGAATCCCTTTTCCAATGCCCCGAGCAGATATTTAAAACCCCGGTCCATGTCTTCGGCAAGCGGGATCTTTCTTGCCGCCAGATCATGGACGGCCTCGGTGTCGCGTTGGCTGAGTGCCGCGGCTTCCTGTTCCAGGAGCTGCTCAAACTGGCGCGCCAGCGCCCGAAGGGATTGCAGCCGCTGGCTGGCGAGCTGGCGGGGGTCGTGCTGGGCTTGGTCATTCACAGCGAATTCCTCCGGACGATCCAGATGGATTGGGGAGGACAGGACGAAGGAGGGCGCTCGAACGGCTTCAGCCGGGGTCTAGATTTCCCGGCTGTCGCGGATCAACGCGTCAGCGATGCGATCAGAGTCAAGCTCGTAGTCGCCACGTTCAATCGCATCACGCAGCTCGGCGACCCGTGCCTGGTCGACGCCGTCGCTTTCCGCGACGCGCTGCTCGATGGCCTGCATCTGGCGACCGGAGGCCGACAGGCTGACCCGGTCCTCTTCAGGGCGATTGCCGCTCTCGCCGCCGCCTTCACGGGTATTTTCCACCCGCTCATTGCGCCGATCGTTCTGGAGCTGGTTCTGCCCCTGGACCAGATTGTTGATGCGATCGATCATGACTTCCTCGCTCCCCCGGAAAACCCGCTTTCACCCTCCTTATCGGCCGCTTCCCGCCGGACTTGAGGGATTTTTTCGGATTTTCCGTCGCGACCTGTCCTCTATTGTACCGTCCCGGCCGCTTCCCAGGCCAGGGTCGGTCTAACTCTCGGTTCAGAAACGGATTTTTACCGTCCCTTCGCCGCTCACAACACCTTCCAGCTCCTTACCGGAACTCAGATTGCGGACCCGAATCCTTTGTCCTCGAGCCCCGTTCTGCAGGGCCTCACCGGCCATGCTCACTTCCACGGACTCACCCCGTGCCAGCAG
>NZ_SLKM01000160.1:0-2957 GCF_007134575.1 Natronospira sp. | reverse complement strand
GGTAAATCAGATTAAGTAAGTGACCATAGTAATCATCTGCGTTCAGGACACCTTCGATAATTAACTTTCTGAGATTTTTATTGGCAGGATGAGAAAGGAAGTCACGCCCTGTACCTGGGCCTGAATGGCGAGATGGTGAATGGGGATCGATTGCGCGTGCTATTGCGCCCAGAGTGATTCAAGATCCTTGAAATCCCACTCCGCTGGATCTTCCTTGCATTCAATCCTTTCGCTGGCACCAGGCCGTGATAGGTCGACTACCTTGGGTTGCAAGCGGGTCCCGGCGTTGGTGGAGTAAAATACCTTGACTCTCGGCTTGAGTAGATTATCCGCATTCTGATCAAGCACAACCGCCAGGCGGCCGGAGCTTAGCCGGACCAGAGAGCCAGTGGGATAAATACCAATGGTCTTTACGAAAGCCTGGAATACCTTTTTATCCAGTTGGCCCCCGGTCCAGTGAGCCATTCGACTGAGTGCATCCGCCGGGTCCCAGCCACGTTTGTAGGGCCGGTCAGATGTTACAGCGTCATAGACATCACAGACTGAACCCATACGGGCAAATAGACTGATAGAGGAATCGGGCAGGCCACGAGGATAACCATCACCATTGATTTTTTCGTGATGATGCCGGACAACATCCAGGACGATCCGGGATTTTTCGCCTGAGTCGACCAGGGCCTGATAGCCTTTCTCCGGATGGGTCTGGATAATGCGAAATTCTTCGTCGCTCAGCCTGGCAGGCTTGTTGAGAATCTCATTTGGCACAAAGGCCTTGCCCACATCATGCATGAGCCCCGACATTCCGGCCTGTTTGACTTCATCCTCTTCCAGCCCCAGCTGCCGAGCCAGCGCGATCATGAGCGCACAGACGGCAACCGAGTGCATATAGGTATACTCGTCCGAATGCTTGATCCGGACCAGGCCCAGCATGGCTGACGGCTGTCGGATGATGGAGTCGGAGATTTCTTCAACTAAGTGGCTCAGGTCTTCCGACTTGATCGCTTGTCCCATTCGGGCTTGTTCAAGCGTCTCCTTGACTGCATTTGCTGCCTGACGCTTCAGCCGGGCGGCCTGCTTCATTTCATCCTCCAGGCTTACCGGGCGGAACCGGGAAGATGATGTCAGCGAATCATCTGGAGCTGGCTCGGCTTTGTCGTCCTGGCCCTGGGTTTCAGCCAGGTCACTGCCCCGTCTGGTATCAATCGTGACTTCCTGTATGTTCGCATCCCGAATCTGCTGGATTTCTTTTTCGTCCGCGATCAGAAAGCTATTGCGCCAGAAGGGGTGGTCCAGCCAGGAAGTGCCCAGCTCGTCCAAAAACATGCCCGGACGCAACTTGTTGACGGAGATCGTTTTTCTCATGGGGGTGATTGTTTGGGCTGGTACTTGGACTCTGTCCGGACTCTACGGCAAAGGCGCCAGTGTGGGAATGCCTTGACGGATTGTCGGCAGCTGCTTTGGGATGGGCGGTCGGAATCGACAGCCACTTCTCAAGCGATGTCGGATTCAATCAGCCATGATGGCACGGTAAAGGCGGATATCGTCCACGATCGGTTGATAATAAACCTGCCAGAAGCCAAGTGAACCCTTGACCAGAGTGATGGAAAAATCGGGTGAAGCCTCCATCGTCTCCCAGAACGCCCGGTTGCCATAGAAGCGGACATCCGGATACTCACCCTCCAAGGGCACATATACACCCGCTTCCACTGACTCATAGGCAACGGTATGACGCTGGTCTTCGGCACCAATGGCGTTGAGCCGGAGACTGGCCGGCCACAATGCCATGGCAAACACGGCTCCCAATGCAATAGCCAGACCCAGGCGCTCCTTTCCGGGTGCGCCTCGGCCCGACAGCCATGCGAGGCCGCCGCCCATGAGCCCAAGACCGGCCATGAAGAATGCCGGTTGCAGGCTGGTGTGCTGCCAGGGAGAGAAGACAAAGGTGTCGAGGATGAAATAGATCAGCATGGCCAGTAGCAACACACTCATAATCAGCATGCCGGGATGCCGTTCCAGATCATAGGATTGAGACATGGTGTTTCTCCGGCTAGTTTAGAGGCTGTTATGGAGTAGGGGGCGGCTGGGCACGGCGTCGGTTCCGAACGCAGGATACTGGAGATCAAGCAGGTACAGACCATCTTCGGCCGTGTCGGGAACAAATATCATCTCGGTGATGCTGGCGTGGGGGCGGCCGGCTTCCATCAGCTTCCGGGACTCCGGGGGCAGGTCCCAAAAAATACGATGGGTGACCAGCTCACCCTCATCATCGGCGCGGTCTACCGAGGGCACGTCGACCAGCAGGTGTTCAATCCCCTGTTCCACGATCCACTGCGCGGCTTCCCGAGTGATCCAGGCCGGCGCAGGCGACTGCATCCAGTCCCTTTGCGATTTATCCGGGGTGTTGGGCAGCGTACGAATAATCAGGGCCGCGGGCGGCCCGGCAGGGGCCAGCTTATCCCAAGCCGACTGCAGCTGTTCGCGGCTGATCACCATGTCGCTGCCGCGGGCCTTGGAAGGGCCACTGTCTTCGCTGCTGTCTAGCCGGGCAGGGTGGATGCTCAACAGCAGCGCCGGGCAAAGAATGTTACCCAGCTGATCCGGGACTGTTGCCCGTTCGTCGGTGATATGGCCAACACATTCGGTGTGAGTGCCATTGCAATGGGGGGTGATTTCCAGAACCTCACAGTTGCAGCTTCCACCCTGCCGGGTATCCCCGATGAAGCCGCCGGACTGCAGTGCCTTGCGTCTGGCCGCCGCCGCACCAAAGAAACCGGGTTGTGCGCCCTCAAAATCCAGCTCGATGGCAAGGCTGGTCGCTCGCGCCGGATCCATGTCAAAGCGGATGCCTGCCCAGTCCAATTGTGGTGAACTCACAGGAACTGCTCCTTCTTGAGGTTTAGCCACTCCAGCGCGGTACCGTGCAAGAGTCGATCCCGGCTGTCCAGGGGAAGCCCCAT
>NZ_SLKM01000293.1:0-2959 GCF_007134575.1 Natronospira sp. | reverse complement strand
TACCTGGACATCTCCCGCGCTCAGTGCACCCAGTAGTTTTTCGTTTTTGTGGAAGTACCGGATGCGATCCGGATCTTCCTGGTCGCCGCCCTTCGGTTTCTGACCCATCTGCACGTCAATGCCCATCTCCTCAGCGGCTTCGGCGACGCTGTCGAGCAAGTGGCGAATCACCTTGTGACTGTTGGCGGTGATGCCGACCCTGCGCCCATTGCTCACGAGTTCACAGATCATCCGCGCGCCCGTGAAGCTTTTGCCCGTCCCCGGTGGCCCCTGGATAGGCAGTAGACCGCCATGCATTGCGGGTGCGATGCGCAATGCCGCGTCCAGCGGTTTTTCGTCTGGGCGCTGCAGGCTTTGTCCACTGGTTTCCAGCGGCTTACGCAGCAACAGTTCCCGGGCGCTTCGGTACGGCCCGGTCCCTTCCACCCCGTGCGCCGCAACATACTCGCCCAAGCGGAGGACCGATGCGGCGAGCCCATCCGACTTAACGCGCTCGAACTTGAACGCGCCGGCTGGATGGTACTCGGCCGTGGCCTTCGCCTTCTGAATGGTGATGGTCTGATGGGAATCATCCACTTCGACCACCTTTCCGAAGCTGTCGCCCCCGACGCCTTTCAGGCCCTCGCCGCCGCGCAGGTCGGTGTCTTGGGGCTCGAATGAATACTGGTCAATCGGGATGCCCTGCTTCGAGCGTCCGACGGTTTCGATGAATTCGAGCCCGCCAAGGGCGGACTTCTCGTGGACCAGTTCGTCGGCGGACAGATCGCGCAGTCGGAAATACTCCCACCACGTGGCCTTGTCCTCGCGGCGGTGCCATTCGAGCGAGTACGCGAGGATCCAGCGGGCCTGTTGTTCCGGCGTCCGTTCGGTCGGATCCGCTGGGACGTCGTGCGTGAGCTGGGCGATCAGCTCCTGAATGTGGCGCTCGGCTTCGGACTGTTCCTCGCGCTCGCGGGCCTCGGGAGGATGTGGCCGTGGCACGTCCGCACCCGAATCGATCAGCCCCTGCCGCAGCCCCTCCAGCCAGTCCCGAAGCCCAGCAGTGGCGAAGCAGTCGTCCGCGTTGTACTGCTCAACGGTTTTTCGGGTGTTCTCATCGATCGCGTCCAGGTCGTCCAGCTCCAGCGCGAATGACAGGCGTGTCAGCGCCGAGTTGGCCTCCGGCATGGCGACCTGGCGCTCGAAATCGAAGAACGGTTCGAGCTTCTTGATCGAATAACTCTCGACGCCTGCGCGTAGGGCATGTCGCGTGATGCCGAGAAGGTCGATGAAAACCTCGTCACGAAGCAGATCATCCAGTTCCAGTACACGGGTCGCGTAGCGCCCCATCAGGCGTTTGAGCGCCGCGGGCTCATAGGGCGCGAAATGGTAGATGTGCAGGTCCGGGTAGGTTTCCTTCCGTGCGCTGACGAAGTCGATGAATGCCTCGAACGCGCGTTTCTCGTCCTCCCGGTTGAGTGCCCAGTGTGACTGGTAGTGCCAATTGCCGTTGCCGTCCAGAAAGGCGTAGCCGAATAGGTATTCCAGTCCATGCTCGCCGACGAAGGCGTCGCTCTCGATGTCGAAGAAGATGTCGCCCTTGGAGGGCTCTGGGAGTGCGGTGAGACCGAAGCTGGGTTCGAGGTCGAGCAACTCGTATTCGTGCGTACCGCTCCGGCGCGCCTTTACCTGGATGGCGGCTTGGTGGCGGGTTTTCTCCAGGGCGTGGGCCGAGCCGCGCTCGGGTCGGAAGCCGATCGGAACGGGCGCTTGTGCCAGGGCCTCGACCGACTCGATACCTTGCTTGCCCCATTCGTTGATCTGACTCTTGGTGATCCCGGCGACGAGGGACAGGTGATCATCCGTGCGACGGCGGTCATCGCATTCACGCTGCCAGCGACACATCTCGCAATGCGGTTTGGGGTCCGGGTACGTGCAGGCCTCGTCCGCCGAGTTGGCTGCCTGTTCGGCCGCCTGCTTCACCCGGCGGTAGTAGGCAGCGTAGTCGGCGACCCGGAACCACTGGGGTTCGTATTCGCTCCACGGCACGACGACGCCGACGAAATCGGGGGCAGCCCCTTGCATGTCACCCAGCAGGTCGGCGTAGAGGCAGAGCTGGAGGATCGTGGCACCCTTCGTCTCCCGAGAGAGTTTAGTGTCCACAATTCGGTAGCTATATTTCCCGAGGAGGCTAGGCGTCTCGACGCGCAACAGAACGTCGGCTCGACCGCTCCAAATTCCGCGGCGAAGCGCGGCTTGAACGATTACGTCGGCGCCGGCCTCCATCGCTTCGCGCGTGGCTCGCACCGCGCCGTCATCGATGCCTACCCCGTCGATTTGGGTGACCGATAGGCCTTGGTCCTCGAGTGCCTGGACAAACGCGGCCTCATGCCGAAAGCCGCGCTCGCGAAGGATCTCCGTCAGCGGGTCGTAGTAGTCCGGCTTGGCGCGCTGCCCGGTTTGGTGCTGCCAGTCGAGCACTGTCAGATGATCACACGCGGCATGTGCGACCAGGTCCGTGGCGCTGAGTGTGATGTGTCCCTTTTCCACTTGCATACGAGATTTCCTTCCGTAGACCTTTCGATAGCGAACGATGCTAGCAATGCGGGTGGCTCACACAATGAGCCAGCCGTTTGGATTCCGTCCCCTTCCGATGCTCGTTGCCTGATCTCGTCCCGTGTGGGCTGGTTACGCGTCAGGGGATCTGTATCCGTCTGCTCGCCAGCAGCGCAATGGCCGCCAAGTGAAGAACGTACTTGTAGGCGTGGGACGAGACGAAACGTCCATCGTCCGTTTGGAGTTGCAGCGAGACGGTCAGCTTTCCATGATTTCCACCGTCGCGCTTGAGCGAGCGGTTCTGGTCGCTTCGTACGGTAATGTTCAGGCGTTTCTCCCAGCGATTCCGCTGTTGGCGCTCGTCAATGCGGCTCTTCTCGGAATACACGTGCGTGCCGAAAAGCAACCCTCGGTCATCCGCAAT
>NZ_SLKM01000219.1:0-11662 GCF_007134575.1 Natronospira sp. | reverse complement strand
GTCCTCCACCCCGGGCAGGCTGCGAAAGCTGAGATCGCTGTAGAGACTGAAAAAGGCGGTGGCAAAGGCAATGGCCACGCCCAGGGTGAGAATGGCGAGGGCCGATTGAAAGGGGGTGCCGCTGTATACCCGCCAGGTGTGGCGCAGATCATCTTTGAGTCCGATCATCCTATCCCTTTTTCATCCTTGCGTGACTGGTGCGCTCAAGCAACAAGCTGTCCGGGCTATCAACGAACCCCTTGGCGTTCAGACAAGGTGCATTGAAGCTTCTCGGGCACCGAAATCGGCTCCAGTGCCATCCCGCTCCAAATGCCGTTTGCCTCGGTGATTTCATACTGGAAGGATTCACCCCCGTCGGGCGTGACGGTCATGATGGCCGGATCCTCTCCGGCTTCGCGCCATCTGCCGGTCCACTCCTCGAGGGTGGTCAAGCGGTCATCGGAGGTCCATTGGTCCAGGGTCATTTCGAAGTTGCCATCCGGGTAGAGGTACAGGCCCACTTCCCTATCCCCGCAGCTGCTGGTGGTGAACACCCACATGCGATCGACATCGGCCAGGGTCATGGTGCGCCCGCTGCCGTCCCGGCCCAATGCGCCGAACCCTGCCTCATCCAGTACCGCAGACAATGCCGTCATGCTCAAGGGCCCATCAAACGCCGACAGTTTTTCCGCCAGTTGCTTTTCAAGCAGGCCAGTGGAGCGGCAACGGCGCATCCGGCCCGAGCCTTCAATGCGATTGGGCACCTTGGCCATGGCCTCGCTATCGATGGAAAAACGCCATCCCTGGAACCAGGGATTGGTCAGGTGATAGGCCAGCGCCAGCGGCACACTGTCCTCGTCGCCGCGCTCAAGGGTGAGGATGATGTCCAGATAACCGCCCTCCCCCTGGGTGAAGAACAGGGCATAGGGGCCGTCACTGCCCTGATCAATGCGCATATCGAGATGATGGGCGTTATGCAGTTCGCCACAATCAATCCAGCTGACAATGTGCTCGGGATCCTGGGTTCGCCAACGCAGACGAAGCCGGTCCGGCTCTTCAGTGACCAGGACTGCATCGAGCTCATCCGCCAACATCCCGCCCCCATTGACCAGGGATTCGCCCTGCCAGGGAAAATGATCCAGCGCCACGGCGGGCGGTTCTTCGGTGGGTGGAAGATAGACCGGCGCGCCGGCGCAGGCGGCAAGCCCAACCGGCACAAGAAGACAAAAGGCAATACGCATACGCATCAACACAAACCCCTCAAGCCGCCTGGGCTTCGGCGATGCGTCCGTCGAGCATGGGCAGGCGGCGGGCGGCCTGGGAGGCGTAGCGGGGGTCATGGGTCACCATGACGATGGTGGCGCCATGGGCGTGCAGCTCATCGAGCATGCGCATGACCGCCTCGCCGTTCTCGCTGTCGAGATTCCCGGTGGGCTCGTCCGCCAGCAGCAGCGAGGGGCTGCCCACCAGGGCGCGGGCCACGGCCACTCGCTGCTGCTGACCGCCGGAAAGCTGGCCGGGGAAATGCCCGGCACGGTGCTCCATGTTCACCCGCTTGAGGGATTCCATCACCTTTTCCTTGCGCTCTTTGGCCGACACGCCCTTGCGGTAGGTCAGCGGCAGGCCGACGTTATCGGCCACGCTCATCTCGGGGATAAGGTTGAAGCTCTGGAAGATGAATCCGATCTCCTGGTTGCGCAGCCGGGCGCGCTCCTCGGCATCGATCTCATGCACCGGCACCCCGGCCAGTTCATAGCTGCCGGCGGTGGGTGTGTCCAGCAGGCCCAGGATGGACAGCAGGGTGGACTTGCCACAGCCCGACGGTCCTTCCAGGGCGAGGAAGTCGCCCCGGTTCACGGTCAGATCAATGCCGGCCAGGGCGTGGGTTTCCACTTCCTCGGTCAGATAAACGCGGGTCACGCCCTGCATGCGGATCAGTTCATTGCTCATCGTCTGTTCCCTTCTTGCTGGATCACTGCACCCGCAGACGCGGGTGGTCGCTCCAATTGCTCATGTCGGTCAGAATCACCTGATCGCCCGGGGCCAGGCCGTTCAGTACCTGGATCTCGGTGTTGGAAGCCTGGCCGAAGCGGACCTCCCGGCGCTCGGCCTCGCTGCCCCGCAGCACGAACACGGTGGCGGTGGTGTCCGGATCGGCCCAGGGCGGGCGCGGCATATACAAGGTGTCGTCCAGGCGGGCCACTTCGATCCGGGCATTGCTGGTGAGATCCGGGCGCAGGCCCTCGGGCCGGTTACCGGGCAGGGTGACATCCACCTCCACGCGGCGATCGCGCACGGTGGGATCAATGCGCTCGATCTCGCCACTCAGGGTCTCGCCGCCCACGTCGAGACGCACCGACATGCCCACGAGCAGCTCCCCGGCGCGACGCTCCGGGACCCGCAAGCGGGCAATCAACTGCTCCGGGTTGACGATGCGCGCCACCGCCTCGCCCGAGCTCAGGCGCTGGCCTTCTTCCACATTGACCTCCTGCACCACCCCGGCGAATCCGGCACGCACCTGGAGCGCGGCCACGCGTTTTTCCAGCTGCTCCACCTCGGAGTCGAGCTCGGACAGCCGGGCCGCGGTGGCCTCTTCTCGCGCGTCACGCAGCTCGTCGAAGCGGTCCAGGCGGGACTGCTCGGCCTGGAATCGGCGCTTGAGGGCTTCCACCCGAAAACGGGTCCGCTGGACTTCCAGCTCGGAGACCACCTGGTCCACCTGCAGTTCTTCCAGGGCTTCGAGTTCCATGCGCTCGCCCAGGTATTCGGCATCGGCATTGGCCACCGTGGCTTCGAGCTGCAGCAGTTCATTGGCCGTCTCCACCCGCTCCCGGGCGGCATCGGCGCGCGCCGCCTCCAGCTGCCAGCGAGCACGGGCGAGCTCATCGAGCAATTCCGGGCTGGACATCTCGATCAAGACGGTATCCCGCTCGGCTTCGGCCCCCGGCAGCACGTGAATCTGCTCCACCACACCGTCACTGCGATTGGTCACGGCCCGAATCTCCGGCGCCACCAGCTGGCCGGTGGCGCTGACCTCGGCGATCAGCTCCCCCTGCAGGACGGAACCGGTCCAGATATCCGACTGGGCCACTGCCGGTGGTCGCGCCGACAGCCAGAAGGCGAGTACCACAAGGACAAAAAAGCCCAGGCCGCCCCCGGCCCAGGCGATCATGCGGCGGCGCTGCCGGCCACCAGTATCCCGTCTAATATCCAAGCATTCCCCCTTATTGCGTTCCATCGTCCAGACAAGCTGGGACAAGCATGCCGGAAATCAGCCCACCCGGTACAGACCCCGGAACAAATTTCGGCACAAACTGAGAGGCCGGGCCAGACAGGAGGTTCACTCGTCGCGCAGATACTTTCCGGGTTCGGTATGTGAAGCCTGGCGGGCCGGGCCACGGCTGGCCAGCCACAGGGCCAACGCCAGCCCGGTAATGGCGACCAGTATTGCCGGCCACTGAGACAGGCCAGCTATGTCTAGGCGCCCCCCTACCAGCGACAGACCGATAGCGGCGAGGAGGAAAGCGAAAACCAAGCCGGGAAAGCCCAGTACCAGACCGCGCCACATCACCTGGCGACGGAGTTGGCGCGGGCCAGCACCCAGGGCGGCGCGCAGCGCAAATTCGAAGCGCCCATTTTCAACCATGTAACGCAAGATACCGAAAAAGCCAAGCAGTGCGATAGCACCGACTACCGAAGCGGCCGCCGTGCTGACGACCACACGTGCCCGGTCTGGAGCCAGTAGCGCGTCGTATTCACCCTGCAGGGCGTAGCGCTCGGTGACATGTAGGGGCGGCGTAAAATCAGCCAGCACAGTACCAATCGCCTCAGCTAAGCTGTCCTGCGACAGTTCCCCCCGCACCAGAACATCGGCGGCGAAATCCATCACACCAAGGGTGTTCAGCATCACCACAGCTCGTTCGGGTTCAGCGGGATGGCCGAAACTGAGGTCATCTATTACCGCCGCCACCCGGGAAGGGTCACCACCACGTAAATGCCGAGGTGGCTGTAGCCATTTGCCTACAACATCGATATCGCCCCAGGCTTGCAGGGCAAACTGGCGATTAACCACCACGGCCAGCTCATCGTCGGATTCCGGTAGTGAGCCTCGCAGGACTCGAACATCCAGGACTCGAAGCCAATCAGCACGGCCCACCAGGGCTGCGGCCTGAACTGTTTCCTTTTGACCGTTTTCCGGTCGGAAGGGCTGCTGTTCAGGGTGTGCACGAGTAGGCACGGCATTTTGGAATCCGACAGCGTCCACACCCTCCAGAGCGAGCAGGCGCTCGCGTATCTGTCGGTGCAGGTTGGGGGCCTCGCGGAAATCGGGTCGGAATGGACCGTCAACATCGGGCTGCAGCACGAAAACCTGGACTCCCTCCGGCTTGTAGCCAGGCCCCTGGACCAGCAACTGGGCGAGTGCCATGGCGAGGAAGGCAGCCACGGCGATGACCAAACCGGCAACCCCTACCTGGACGACAGCCAACAGACGCTGGCCGACCCGAATTCGTGTCACGCAGGGGCGACTGCGTTCCAGAATTGTGCGCCGCCGCAAGTCCATCACCGGTGCAAGTGCCACGACGGCAGCGAGCAACGCGATCAATCCCATTGCGAATAGCAGGGTGCGGGTGTCGATCAGGGCCCCGTCCCAGTGATCGACGTCGATAGTGGGTATGGTCTTCAGGCCCGTCACAAGCCAAAGGCTCAAGAGAAGACCAAGCAAGCCACCAGCGACTACCAGTAACGAGGCCTCTACAAACATCTGGCCGAGTAACCGACAGTGAGTAGCACCAAGCGCCATACGAATTGCCATCTCACGCTGGCGCTTCGGTGCGCGGGCAAGAAAGAAAAGGCTCAGATTGGCTGCGGCTATCACTGCAAGCAGAACGGCACTCAGGGCAAACAACTCAAGCTGGCGCTCGGCCATCTGCTGGTGTGCCGGGTCCCGGCTCAGTGTCGACGATACCGCTAGACGCATGCCGCCCAAGTCCTCTTTGGCAGCGGCGGGCAGTCTTTCCTGCAAGCTGCTCAGGTTCTCCCTGAGTGCACCAAGCGAGGTGCCCTTAGCAATCCGTCCGAATAAAATCAGGGGGAGCCGTTCTATTAGGGGCGCTGGTACTGCGGCGACCACATTCTGCCAGGTCTGATGAGGCACCCAGATATCGGTCGGAGCGTCACGGTGCACGCCTCGGAAACCGGCAGCCGTGACGCCCACAACCCTAAAACGCTCGCCCTGGATAGTGATGCTCTCGCCCAGCGGAGAGTCAAGATCGCCGAAGACCTGGTCTCGGAGTCGGTAGCTGATCACCACCACCCGCGCGGACTCGCCATGGTCACTGGCATCCAGGATGCGACCTTCGACCAGCCGCACGCCGACAACCTGAAAGAAGCCCTCGCTTACCAGACCAATATCCAGGTGGCGTTGCTCCTCTCGCAGACGCGCTTCCTGTCGAAGGTAGCTGACCCCCGCCACGCCAGTTAGGCCAATGCTGCTTTCCCGGAGATGGGATTGCAGTCGCCCGTTTAGCGGCTCAAATCGCTCGCCATCAGTGCGGCCCACACTCACCACCCGCTCGGCGTTACTCACACCGGGTGGTGTATCCAAGAGCAGACTGCTATATAGACCGACCAGCGCTACGGCGAGTGCTACCGCCACAGCAATCACAAACAAGGTGGTAAGGCTCTGCAAGGGTGTCCTGGCATAGAGCCGAACGGCGTGAATTGCATCACCAACCAATGCGTTTGTGAGGCCTCGGATCAAAATATGGCCGCTCAGTCAGGTGCCTGCCAAGTCCCCCGGTCACCGGGTAGCGCAATGCTGATCCAAAATTGATTGGCCTCCGGAATTCGATTTACCAGTCGAGCGACAGCCTCGCGCCGCTCCAAGACTTTGTCCCGATAGAGTTCGGGATCTGGACCGTCAAACAAGTCAAAGGCGAACACCAAAAAATCGTCAAGCGACTCGGTGTCGAAACTATAGAGGTCGGCAAGGCTGGACAGGCTGACAGCCTTGTCACAGCGATCCCATTGCCTTGGCAAAAATTCAGCGGATTCCGCATCCAGCAGCTCGACTTCTCGGGCACTGAGAAAGCGTTCATCCTCGACGGAATAGACCTGGACGCTCGGAACATAGAGGTCACAGTTCATTTCGGCAACATAAAGCGCCTGGACCTGCGCAAAGGTGTCGGGCTCGATCAACTGCCAACCTTCGGGAACATCATCTGCCCAGGCATCAAGCGCTACCAATGCCAACACCGGAAGGAGAAGGAATTGAATTCTGTTAGGCATGGTCACATACTCCAGGATACGTCTTTCGCGTAAACGGTGATGGGACCTGATGTCCATGCCCCACCACCATCCAAAGCCGTTACGAAATCATTCAACTCGTAATCTTTCCTATCAACACGAACAGTTATTGGCAGAGTTGCAAATACGGACTTCCCCTTCAATCTCAACGAGACAATGCAAGTCCCCTCCAAAAAAACTACACACGATCACATCACATGCTGCTGCCACCTGGGGAGCGAGCGCCAGAAAAAGGCCGGTTACGGTAACAATCAATGCCAGTATTATCGTCTGGTTCGGTTTCAGCATTGCAGTCTCTTCAATATTTCTGCATTTCGTCCAGAACCTCCCTAATGCGTGCCGCACCAACGTGCTTCGTAACCACCGGATGCTGTGTGAGTGCCAGCCCAAGGCTTATCCCCGCACAGCATCAAGAACCGATACGACACCCTTTAATCGATAACAGGACAATCGCACAAAAACTGTGATATATGCCACAAAACTTGCATTCTTTTCTGCTGAAATTATGAGCGCGTGCATCTGGCGGCAGTCCAATGATCAGCTTCTCGATGCTTAATCAGGGCTCTCGGGCATGACATAATTGCCGCTTTGCGCGGCGGACGGGACCAATTGTGATCACGCAGCTACTGGAATGGGCACGACAACCACGGCATGAATCACTTCTGAGTGTGGTAGCGGGGGTCTTGCTGGTGGGGGCCTTTGCGCCTTTCGGCATCTGGCCGCTGGCCCTGGTGGCCCTGGCCGGGGCCTTCTGGCTGTGGCGGGGGCATGGGCCGCGGCGGGCCTTCTGGCTGGGCTGGCTGTTTGGCCTGGGCAGCTTCGGGGCCGGGACCTACTGGCTGTATGTGAGCCTGCATGTCTTCGGCGGGGTGCCGCTGGCGCTGGCGATTGTGCTGATGGCGGCCCTGGTCTGCTTTCTCTCCCTCTACCCGGCCGTGATTGCCGCGCTGGCGGCAAAGTTCGCGCCCGCGGCCGGCTGGCGGCGGGAGCTTCTGCTGTTGCCGGCCCTGTGGGGCTTTGGCGAGTGGTTCCGAGGCTGGTTCTTGACCGGCTTTCCCTGGCTGTCGGTGGGCTACAGCCAGATCGACGGCCCCCTGGCGGGGCTAGCGCCGGTGGTGGGCATCTATGGACTGGGCTTTTTGCTCGCCCTGACGGCGGGGCTGATCATCCGCTTTTTCGATCTCCATCACCGGGCACGGCTGCCCATGGCCGCCGCTGTGCTCGCCCTGGGTCTTGTCGGCTTCCTGGCCGGCAAGGTCCAGTGGACCGAAGCCGTGGGTGAACCGGCCCGGGCCGCCCTGCTTCAGGGCAGCGTGCCCCAGGACCGCAAGTGGGACCCGGCCGAGCGGGAGCCCACCATCCGCCTGTACGAGAACCTGACCCAGGCCCATTGGGACGAGGCTGATGTCATCATCTGGCCGGAGGCGGCCCTGCCGGTGCTGTACCACCAGGTAAGAAACTCGGTGATCGAACCCCTGCGGGCGGAAGCGGCTGACCGAAACACCGAGCTGCTGATGGGCATTCTCAGTCGCGAAGGAGATGTCTTTTACAACAACATCTACCAGCTGCACGAGGGCGGGCGCTTTTACCGCAAGCACCAACTGGTGCCCTTCGGGGAATTCTTCCCGGTGCCGGATTTCGTGCGCAACTGGATGCGGATGATGAACCTGCCCTACTCGGATTTCGAGCGAGGCGGTCTGGACCAGGAGCCCCTGACCATCGGCGGCCATCCGGTGGGGGCCTCCATCTGCTATGAAGATGTCTTTCCCCGGGTCATTCGACCACCGCTGCCGGAGGCCACCCTGCTGGTCAATGTCAGTAACGATGCCTGGTTTGGTGAGTCCATCGCCCCCCATCAGCATCTTGAGATCGCCCGCATGCGTAGTCTCGAAAGCGGCCGCGAGATGCTCCGGGCCACCAACACCGGTGTTTCGGCCATCATTGATCACCAGGGCCGGGTGCGGGAGCGCCTGCCCCAGTTCGAGACCGATGCCCTGGTGGGGGAATTCCAGCACCGGGAAGGGGCAACACCGTTTGTGCTGACCGGCAACTGGATCAATGTGCCGGTGTTCTTGCTGTTGATTGGCTTGGGGGTTTGGCTTGGGAGGGTTAGGGGTAAGGGGCAATCCTTCTGCTGTAGGAGCGGATTCATCCGCGATAGGGGCTCGGTCAAAGCCTTGATCGCGGATGAATCCGCTCCTACGACTGCCTACTCCCGCGCATCCGCGCGGGCCAGCGCTTCGATGCGCAGGACCACGGACTGAACGATTTCCTCTTCCAGGGAGCGGGCGACGCGGCGGGTTTCCTGGGAGATGCCAAGGGGGTCTTCGGCGTCGGTGCTGATGTCGCGGTTGAGGACCATGCGCTGGCGTTCCACCAGGGTGTTGCCGTCCCGATCTCGGACGTCGAACTCGATGTGGTAAATGACCCGCAGTTCTTCGGGGCGGCCACGGAGGTTGACCGAGAGCACTTCCCGGCTCGAACCCGACTCCAGGACCCGCAGGATGGCGGTGGCCTCCTCCCGGTCCCAGCTGACTCTTGAATCACCACTGTCGAGCAGGCGGCGGAGCTCCCGCGCCAGGGGGCCGTGGGGATCACCGCTGTCGATATAGATGACCGCCATCTCTTCCGGCAACTGAGGCGCACCGCGCAACTGCCAGCCACAGGCGGTGAGGGCCAGGCTCAGAGCCAGGAGGCAGATTGTCAGGGTCTTTTGCACGGTGTCAGTCTCGTTCGAAAGATGTAGCAGCCCGGGTTGCATACCGCCGTAGGAGCGGATTCATCCGCGATCATGGCTTCGGCCGCCCCCTATCGCGGATGAATCCACTCCTACGGTGGGGCCACACCCTCTTGGGTTATTTCTCTCTGCGCTCTTGGCGCCCTCTGCGCGAGGCCGCTCTTCACACGACAATATTCACCAGCTTGCCGGGCACGACGATGACCTTGCGCAGGTCTTTGCCCTCGGTATGGCGCTGGACGTTGTCGTCGGCCAGGGCCATGTCCTGGATGGCCTGCTTGTCGGCATCGGCAGGGACCTGGATGCGGGCGCGGAGTTTGCCGTTGACCTGCACGGCGATCTCGAGCTCGTCTTTCTCGAGTGCGTCCGGATCGTGCTTGGGCCAGGCCGCGTCCACCACCATGCCCTCGTGGCCCAGGTCTTCCCAGAGCTGCTGAGTGATATGGGGGACGATGGGCGAGAGAACCAGCACGGCCGATTCCAGGGCCTCGTGCACCACGGCGCGGCCCTGCTCCGATCCGTCCTTGAAGCGGGCCACGGCGTTCATCAGTTCCATCACCGCGGCGATGGCGGTGTTGAAGGTATAGCGGCGCCCGATGTCATCGTCCGCCTTGGCCAGCATTTCATGGGTCTGGCGGCGAAGGTCTTTCTGGGCCCCATTGAGGGCCGAAACATCCAACGTGGGGGCCGGTCCGGCAGCCACATGTTCCTGCACGGAGCGCCAGAAACGTTTCAGAAAGCGTTGCGCGCCTTCCACCCCGGCATCGGACCATTCCAGGCTCTGTTCGGGCGGCGCGGCAAACATGGAAAACAGACGGGCGGTATCGGCACCGTACTGATCCACCATGGCCTGGGGATCCACACCGTTGTTCTTTGACTTGGACATCTTCTCGACGCCGCCGATTTCCACCGGCTGACCGTCCTGCTTGAGTCGCGCAGCAGTCACCCGACCCTTGTCGTCGCGCTCCACTTCCACATCGGCGGGATTGAACCACTGCTTGCGGCCGCCCTCGCCTTGCCGATAGAAGGTCTCGGCCACCACCATGCCCTGGGTGAGGAGATTGGCGAAGGGCTCATTGCCCTCCACCAGGCCCATGTCGCGCATGGCCTTGTGGAAGAAGCGGGCGTAGAGCAGGTGCATGACGGCGTGTTCCACGCCGCCGATGTACTGGTCCACCGGCAGCCAGTACTTGGCGCGCTCGTCCAGCATGCTGCTGTCGGCATCCGGGCTGGCGAAGCGGGCGTAGTACCAGGAGGACTCGAAGAAGGTATCGAAGGTGTCGGTTTCACGCTCGGCCTTGCCACCACACTGGGGACAGGTGGTTTCATGGAACTCGGGCATTTTCTTGAGCGGCGAGCCGGAGCCGTCAAATTCCACCTCTTCCGGCAGCACCACCGGCAGGTCCTTTTCCGGGACCGGCACCGCGCCGCAGTCGGAGCAGTTGATCACCGGGATGGGCGCGCCCCAATAACGCTGACGGGAGATGCCCCAGTCACGCAGGCGGTAATTGACTTGGCGGCGACCCAGGCCCTTGGCCTCCAGCCAGTCGGCGATTTTGTCGAAAGCCTGTTCGGAAGTGAGACCGTCATAGTCGCCGGAATTGACCAGCACGCCGTAGTCGGTGAAGGCCTCGGCCTGGATATCGATCTGCTCACCACTGCTGGGGGCAATGACCTGGCGGATGGGCAGATCATACTTCTGGGCGAACAGGTGATCACGCTCGTCATGGCCGGGCACGGCCATGAGGGCGCCGGTGCCGTAACCCATGAGCACGAAGTTGGCCGCGAACACGGGGATCTCGTCACCGGTGACCGGATGAAGGGCCTTGATGCCCAGATCCATGCCCCGCTTCTCCATGGTTTCCATGGCGGCCTCGGAGACCTGGGCCTTGCGGCACTCCTCAATGAAGTCGGCCAGTCCGGGGTTGTTTTGGGCCGCGGCCTGGGCCATGGGATGCTCGGCAGCCACCGCCATGTAGGTGGCCCCCATCAGGGTGTCGGGGCGCGTAGTGTATACAGTGAGCTGCTCGTCACTGTCCTTGATCTGAAAGCTCAGCTCGACGCCCTCGGAACGGCCGATCCAGTTGCGCTGCATGGTGCGCACCGCTTCCGGCCAGCCGTCGCCCAGGGTCTCGTCCAGATCCTTGAGAAGCTCGTCGGCATAGGCGGTGGTCTTCACGAACCACTGGGGAATCTCGCGACGCTCCACCGGCGCGCCGGAGCGCCAGCCCTTGCCATCCACCACCTGTTCATTGGCGAGCACGGTCTGATCCACCGGGTCCCAGTTGACCACGGCGTTCTTTTTATAGACCAGGCCTTTTTCCAAAAGCCTGGTGAAGAACCACTGTTCCCAGCGATAGTAGTCGGGATCGCAGGTGGCGAACTCCCGTGACCAATCGAAACCGAAACCCAGGGTCTTGAACTGCTCGCGCATGGCGGTGATGTTCTTCCGCGTCCAACGCGCGGGGGGCACCTGACGTTCAATCGCCGCGTTCTCCGCCGGCAGGCCGAAGGCATCCCAGCCCATGGGCTGAAGCACATTCTTGCCGCGCATGCGCTGGGAGCGGCTGATCACATCCCCGATGGTGTAGTTGCGAACGTGGCCCATGTGCAGGCGGCCGCTGGGATAGGGAAACATGC
>NZ_SLKM01000203.1:0-11696 GCF_007134575.1 Natronospira sp. | reverse complement strand
GGTCGTGGACTTCATCCGCCTGGGCCTTGCCGGGCTTGTCGCCACGGCCCTTTTTCAGGTCCTTGCGCTTGTCGATGGCGGCGCGCAGCCGCTTTTCAGCCGTCTTGAAGGTCCGGGACAGGGCCTGGTGGGCATCCTCGGACTTCTTGTCGGCCTCATCCTGAGTGTGATGGACCACGACCTCCTGGCCCGGTACGCGCATGTCGATGCGCACCTCATAGAGGTTCCCGGCCCCCTTGGTGTAATGGGCGGCCTCAATGAACACGCGGCAGGACTGCAATTGGGGGCACACACCTTCCAGTTTTTCCGCCAGTTCCCTGGTGCGTTCCTCCAGGGCATCGGAATGGTCCATATTGTTGAAATGAACCTCGAGGGGCAGTTGCATGAAGCCTCCTTCTCTCACTGTGGGTAGGCGGGCGGTGGCGGCAAGGCCGACTCGATCACCCGTCACTACACAATGGGGGGTACGGCCGCCGAGTTCAAGCTGCCTTTCCCGGTCGCCGGTCTGCTAAAATGGACGCTTTTTCCGCTGGAGGAATGGCATGACGATTCGGACCCGCTTTGCGCCCAGCCCCACCGGCTATCTGCACATCGGTGGCGCCCGCACGGCGCTGTTCTGCTGGCTCTACGCCCGCAAGCATCAGGGCAAGTTCGTGCTCCGGATTGAGGACACGGATCGCGAGCGTTCCACACCCGAGTCCGTGCAGGCCATTCTCGATGGCATGGAGTGGATGGGGCTTGATTACGATGAGGGCCCCTTCTACCAGACACAACGCTTTGATCGTTATCGGGAGCTGATTCAGAAGCTGCTTGATGAGGGCAAGGCCTACCGCTGCTATTGCACCCGTGAGGAACTGGATGAGATGCGGGAGGCTCAGCGGGCGCGCAAGGAAAAGCCACGTTACGACGGCCGCTGCCGTGACCGGAGTGACGCCCGTGAAGGGGTGGAGCCGGTGATCCGTTTTCGTAATCCCCAGGATGGGGCGGTGGTCTTCGATGACCGGGTTCGCGGTCATGTGAGCTTCAACAACAGTGAGCTGGATGATCTGATCATTGCCCGCTCCGATGGCACGCCGACCTACAACTTCACCGTGGTGGTGGACGACATGGATATGCAGATTACCCATGTCATTCGTGGTGATGACCATCTCAATAACACCCCGCGGCAGATCAACATGATCCGGGCTCTGGGCGGCGAACCACCGGTTTATGCCCATGTGCCCATGATTCTCGGCTCCGATGGGGCCCGGCTGTCCAAGCGCCACGGGGCGGTGAGCGTGCTCCAGTACCGGGAGGAGGGCTATCTGCCCGACGCCCTGATCAATTATCTGGTCCGCCTGGGCTGGTCTCACGGAGACCAGGAAGTCTTCAGCCGGGAAGAGATGGTCGAGCTGTTCGATATCGATGAAGTCAATCGCTCGGCCTCTACCTTCAGCCCGGAAAAGCTGCTTTGGCTCAACCAGCATTACATCAAGGAAAGCGAGCCGGGAGACGTCGCCAAGGCCCTGGCGCCGCTGCTTGAGGCCCGTGGCTGTGATCTGTCCGCGGGGCCATCCCTGGAACCCATCGTGGTCTCGCAGCAGGAGCGTGCCAAGACCCTGGTGGAAATGGCCGACAACAGTCTGTTTTTCTTCCGGGATTTTGATGAATTCGATGAAAAGGCAGCGAAGAAGAATCTGCGTCCGGTCGCCGAAGCGCCGCTTGAGGCTGTAAAGGCGGCCCTTTCGTCATTGGAGGACTGGCAGGCGGAGAAGATCCATGCCGTGGTCAATGCCGTGGCCGAGGAGCAGGAGCTCAAGCTTGGCAAGGTGGCGCAACCCATTCGAGTCGCAGTTTCTGGCGGGCCGGTATCGCCCCCCATCGACCAGACGCTTGCGCTGCTCGGTCGGGAAAAGACAGTGGAACGCATTGATCGGGCACTGGCTTACATACAGAGCAGAAAGGAATCTGCCGAGAGTGCTTGACAGGCGCGAGGCGCTCCTGCAAAATGCGCGCCTCGTTGGTTGAGCGCACGTCGCGGCGGGGCGCTCCAGCAAGAAACAAGGGGCCATAGCTCAGCTGGGAGAGCGCCTGCATGGCATGCAGGAGGTCGGCGGTTCGATCCCGCCTGGCTCCACCAAACAAGCTAGGCCAGCAGATCTGAAAAGTTTCTGCGTCCCCATCGTCTAGAGGCCTAGGACACCGCCCTTTCACGGCGGCGACCGGGGTTCGAATCCCCGTGGGGACGCCACTATAAAGAGCACCGACAGTGTCGGTGCTCTTTTTTTTGCTTCAACGGCAGGGCGGCAATTGTTCCAGGGGGTGGTCCAGAGTGTGGACCTGGATGCGACTCGCCCCCAGCTCATGCAGGTGGCGGATCCAGCGATTGCGTTGTTCAAGCGGGTCCGATTCAGGGTCTGGAATCAGCAGGTGAGCACGCCAGCCGGCGCCATGGCGTCCCCGACCCGGCTCATCCTCAATGGCTGGTGGTGGACCGGCGTTCGATGGTGACATGGCCAGATACAGGCAACGTGTCCCGGTCGGCGGGGCCAGCTTCCCAGCCAGACTGGAAAGCAGATAGCCCAGCTCCGAGTTGCTGCGGGCGTCAGCGCTCCTAACTTTGTCATGCAGGAGACGCAGCTCCCGTGTCGCGGTGAGAGGGCGGTCGGATAGCCGCGTGATCAGGTAAGGTACGTCAGACTCCTCGGTGTCCCATGGTGCAATCAGCAACTGATCGCCGGGATTCTGGTCCAGCAGGAAGCGACGCTGGAGGGCGTCGAGCCGGTCGGCATGCCTATGGCTGGGCAGGCTCTCATGGTCCACGGCCAGCGCGCGGGTTATTACTTCCTCCTCACTGGCCGGAGCGCAAGCGCACAGGACCAGCCCCGCCAGTAGCAGCAATGAAAGGCGGGTCTTCATACCTCCTCGCCTCCCCCCAGGCCGGGTTCCCGGCGGCGAAAGCGGCGCTCCAGGCTGAGCGGGACGACGATGATCAGATCGTAGATATAAACCAGCAGGTGGCCGGCACTGGAGATCAACCGGGCCAGTAGCCGTGTCAGCGTGGCCAGGGTGCCAATCAGGAAGGCGGCGGAAAGCAGCAGGGCGACCCGAGCGGTCTGAAAGAAGGACTCCAGGGCCGGGACCAGGGCAATAAAGGCGAAGGGAAGGATGAAGCCCATCACCATCTGAGCCATGGCCGGGACAATGCGAAGGTCCGGGCTGCCGGTCGCGATCCCCTGTTCCAGTTCACGGCGTAGCCATTCGGACTCCAGGGCAATAGTGTCGCGGGTAAAAGCCAGCCCGGCTTCGGTCAATGCCAGCAGGATCAGGGCAACGCTTGCTATGCCCAGGAGTACGCGACGGGACAGGGCCGACATGCGGCTGATCGGCAGCAGCAGGCGCGTGATTCGCGCGGTATCGGAGATCAGCAAGGCGAGACCCATCTGGGCAGCGGTTACGGCAATGGCCGTGAAAGGAGCCGCCTGGAAGGGGCCGATGTTCGCCTGTGTCCCGAACGCTTCCTGTAGCGGTGTTGCCAGCAGGTGATAGTTGACCAGTGTGATCATTGCGCCCACCAGAAGCAGAAAACCGCTGATGCCCAGGTTCAGTGCCAGCCAGGCCCTGAATCGACTGGTCTGGGTGTTTCGCTGAGCCTGGAGGGTCTCGAAGCGTCGGATGCGGCGGTTTGTGGCTACCAGTCGTTCATCAAGATTGGCCAGGCGCTTCTCCAGGCCTTCCAGACTGTCTCGGGCCTGCTGCCAGACCGGCTGGAGCCTGCCCAGGTGGTGTTGGGCCTGACGGGAATGCCGATCATGCTGGCCGGTAAGTTGCTGGCAACTTTTCTCCACGCTCACTCGCAAGGCATCCAGCGTATCCCGGAGGCTGGAGTCGGCCTTGTCCTGAACCGCGGTGATCTTTTCTACCAGCTCTCCCCAGGCGGCGGGAGGTTCCGGCAGGGCGGGGCCCGCCTCGTAATCCCGCTCCAATTGAGCAATGTTGCCTTCGATGGCCTCCTTGAGGGCCGGCGCTTCCTTCAGGGCGCCGTGAACATGGTTTCGCAACTGCTCCAGCTCCCGGCTGGTGAGTCGGCGCTGGTGTTCACCCACCAACTGATACAGGGCACTCTGACCGCCCCGGCGTAACTGCGTCCCCCAGACCGCCATGGCTCGGTGGGCGACCCGCAAGGTGCTGGTCAGGGCCCGGGTCAGCCCCAGCAGGATTTCATGCGCCGTGCTGCGCGCCAGATACAGCAGCCCGATGGCGGCAACGACGAGAACGAGCAGGTCAATCCAGAAGTTGCCGCTGACCGGGAACCGATCATCCAGTGACATGTTATTCCCCGATTTGTCAGTTTTGTTCTGTGGGCGAAGGCCCGTCTCGCTTCAGTCTAGCAGGGCGCGTCGGCAATTTGCGGTTGCTGCATTTCAGGGTTTGGGTAAAATAGCCCGAAAATTTGAGGGTTGCCCGCTGCAAGGCCCTGTTCGGACAACGCCAGGAGCGTGTCCTTGTGCCTTTTGTCAGCTCAAGTTAACCGGTCATGCAGCCGATACCTTGATCATGACCTGTCAAGGGCATTAAGGCCCTGGGCGGGTGATATACTCTGACTTGCCTGCCACGCCTGCAACAGGCGGGGCGACGCATCCGGGGGGGACTGCGGGCCGGTCTAAGCCTAAATCCATATCGTGAGGGGATGGATGGGCAGGCCCGATTGACCTGGATGGTGCCGCCTGAGCGGTACTTCGCCGCATCCGGAGGACCGGATTAATGAAGTGCAAACTGAAAGTTACCGATGTTTCCACCGGCATGTACGTAGCCGAGCTGGATCGACCCTGGCTGGAATCTCCCTTCCTGTTCCAGGGGTTTACCGTGGAATCCCGGCGTGAACTCGCCCAGCTACGCGAGAGCTGCCAGTTCGTCTATGTGGACATTGAGCGTTCGCGGCCGGACCTGCAGTCGAAAATTCAGCGAGCCGCTGTCCTCGACCGTGGCCGGGGTGGCTCAGTGCTCAGCGAAGAGGCGCCCGCCGAGCACCGCTTCAAGTCCATCAAGCGGGAATTGGCCCGGGCCCTGGATATTCGCCAGAAGACCAGTCAGTACCTGGAAGTGCTCATGGATGATGCCCGCATGGGCAAGCACGTCAGTATCCAGGGCGTGAGAACAGTCGTGACCGAGTTGCTGGATACGATCCTCAGCAATCCGGCGGCCTCCCTCTGGCTGATCCAGTTGCGGGACAAGGATGAGCACACCGCGCTCCATAGCATCAATACCGCTGTCATCAGCATGATCTTCGCGCGCCACGAAGGCCTGGGCCGCGATGACATCGAGGCCGTGGGCATGGGTGGATTGCTGCATGATATCGGCAAGGTCCGTGTCGCTCGCAGCATCATTCATAAGGACGGTCCGCTTGATGACGACGAGATGGCTATCATGCGTGCCCATCCGGAGCAGGGGTATCGCCTGCTGATGCAGTCCGGTGGGGTGCCGGATGCCGTATTGCGGATCGTACGCCAGCACCACGAGCGTCTCGATGGCAGCGGCTATCCAGATCGTCTGGTGGGCGAGCGCATAGATCCGCTGGCCCTGATGGTGGGGCTGGTGGACGTCTACGACGCCATGACCGGCGACTGGCCGAATTCGCCGCCGCTGTCGCCGCACAAGGCATTGGCCAAACTGCGCAAGGAGTGCGCGGAGCAGTTCGGTAATGAGCGCATTGAGCGCTTCATTCGTTGCATGGGCGTCTACCCCATCGGCACGGTGGTCAGCCTGAGCAACGGTGCGAGGGGCATGGTGGTGACCCAGAACCGCAGCAACCGGCTCAAGCCCGTGTTGATGATGCTGGAAGATCCGCGTGGCAATCCTTATCGCCGCCGGCCCCTGGTCAATCTGGCCGCAGAGGATCGTGGCGGGGTCAGTTGGGGCATTCAGAATGCCGTCGACCCTCATGAATTCGGGGATGATCGTCTGCGCTCCATCACCGCGGCCGAGTCCTTGATCTAGAAAACAGCCTCTCGGGCCTGCCAGGTTCCTGGCAGGCCCCGATTTTTTCTGGATTATGGTCACTTTTCCGAGAGGGGTGGGCAGTGTTTGCTCAATCCTCGGGATTCTCCGGCAAGTCTGGGCGGGAATGGATTGATCGCAGGTCCCCTACCTGCTACAACTACTCAGGAACTCTGACGCCCCCAGCCGGGGCAACCAGTCACCCAACTTAGCGAGCCAAGGGGGTTACGCAGTGGAACGATGCATCGGTCTCGACCTTGGTTACGGTTTCGTCAAAGTCTTTGACGGCCGTGACAGTCATTCCTTCCCGTCCGTGGTGGGCGAGGGCGGTTCCGGCACGCCCATGTCCCTCGGCTTTCGCAAGCCGCGGGTGACGGAAGACCTGCGCGTGACCGTCGGCGGGAAGTCCTATTTCCTCGGCGATCTGGCCATCCGTCATTCCCGGATTGCGCACCGTGGCCTGTCCGCCACGCGAACCGAAGGCAATGACATCAAGATCCTCTTCCTCGGTGCCCTCAGCCTGTACTGCACCGATCCCATGAACACTTTCTATGTGGTTACCGGCCTGCCGCCAGGGCGGATGCACATGGCGCACGAACTGGTGAACCTCATGCGGGGCGATCATCAAATCGTGCGCGAGATTGGCGGCAACCGCTTCGATTGCAATGTCCGCCTGGACAACATCGAAGTGGTCCCGCAGCCGGTGGGGACCTTCTGGTCCGAGGTTCTGGACGAGCAGGCTCGAATTCAGACGGATTCCCCGCTGATGAAGGGCCGTGTGGGTATCATCGATATCGGCTTCCGTACCAGTGACCTGTCCACCATTATCGACGGCGATTATGCGCCGGCCTTCACCCGCACCGTCCCCATCGGGATTTCCGTGGGCTACGATGGCATTTCCTCGGCCCTGGCGACCCAGTATGGCCTGGAGTGTGAAACCCACACGCTGGACGAGGCGGTGATCAATGGCAGTATCAATGTGTCCGGTCGCGAAGTGGACATCACCGGCCTGAGAGATCAGGTGTTTGGTGAAGTGGCCACCAAGCTGCTGGTGGAAATCCGCTCTCTCTGGCAGGTGGCCGGTTATGACCACGTCCTGCTTACCGGTGGCGGTGGCCAGGTACTGGAGAAATACCTCAAGGAGCATATTCCCCAGTTGCGTCTGGTGGACGAGCCGGTTTCCGCCAATGCCCGTGGTTACTATCGCTGGGCTTACCACAATGTCCAGGGCAACCAGACTGCTGGCGACATGGACAGTGGTAACCAGCAACGCACCGCCGACGCGGAAAACTGGTAAGCCGAAAGGTACATTTCAGTGCCTTGACGAAAACCCGGCCCAGGCCGGGTTTTCTTTTTTTCCCAAATATGTGACTCGGTTCACAGAACCTACCCCGACAGACTCGGCACAGTGGAATCTCCTGAACGCCAGCCATGGGGGAAATCATGCCGAGAATGTTGCCCAGTTCTTTAGTCGCCGCGAGCCTGTTGTCGCTCGCTTCCAGTCTCGTATGGGCCCAGGGGAGTGTTGCCTCCAGTAGCTTTCCCGGCGCCGATACAGCGCTTGAGGAAGTGGATTTTCGCAGTCATCGCGGTTTCAGCCTCGCCGAGGATGGTGGCTGGATGCAGCTCGACATGGATGTTGACGGTGTCCGGCCCGGCAAGGACAGTGGTAGCGCGGTACTGCTCAGTGAAGCAATCAGCGTCCCGCTGACCGATCCAAGGCCCTTCATTGCCGTTGCCCCGGTCATCCACGGCCATCGTCCGGCCCATGCCGGGGTCGTCGTCGAGCTGCGGGCCTCTTTGGATGGAGAACGCTGGGGCGAGTGGCAGGAAGCCAGTGATCACGGTCACGGCCCGGACACCGGGCCCGGTCTGGCGCAGAGGCTGAAAGTGGACCTGGGTGACCAGGTCATGCCCGGTGAGCTGGCCTTCTTCGATCCCGAGACTCGCTACCTTCAGTACCGGGTCAGCCTGTCCGCTGATTTTCTGGGGAATCGGCCACGGCTTGCGCGTCTCTCCCTGCATTTCATCAGCCCGGGCGAGACCACCGAATCCCTGGCAAGCAAGCCCCTGGCTGACGAGGGGCGTTTGCTGCCCCAGAGCGCGCAGCCGGGTTATGTGCCGCGTAGTAGCTGGGGCAATCTATCCAATACCGCCTGGCATCCGCTCGCCAACGTCAGCCAGCTTGTGGTGCATCACACGGTCTCCGCCAACAGCTCCAATGACTGGGCCGCGGTGGTTCGCAGTTTTTACAATTACCACGTCAACTCCCTGGGCTGGTCGGACATTGGCTATAACTGGCTGGTCGCCCCCGACGGTACCCTGTTCCAGGGCCGGGCACACCGCCCTGACGGCAATACCGATGTGGTGGGCGCCCATGTGGCCGGACACAACAGTTACACCATGGGCCTTGCCTATATCGGCACCTATACCAGTGTGAATCCTAGTGCGGCGGCGGTTGAGACTGGGGCACAGCTGCTTGCCTGGAAGGCCGCCCAGCACGGGATCAGCACTTCCCTGATTCGCGGGCACCGAGACTATGGCGCCACGGCCTGCCCCGGGGATAGCCTCTACGCCCGCCTGTTCGACACCCTCCGACCTCGTGTGCAGCAAATTCTGGACGGCGACAGTGGCGAGCCGGAGCCGGACTACGACGTTCTCTGGCATCGGGCGGCCGCAAAGAACGCCAACCCCTGGTATTTCGGCGACAATCGCCAGCGGGGACTCGCCGTCGCAGGGGACCGACTCTATGTGGTCAGCCGTCACTCCGAGACCTGGGGGCCCCATGTCATGATCCATCAGAGCGCGGATGGCGCAGGCGTGGATGGCGGTGGCGCCAGTCTGCTCACCGATGGCATTGCCGGCGGCACGCTGGTACTCAATGACATTGATGCCGACGATGATGGCGGGCTGTTCGCGGCCAACCTGACGGTGGATATGAGCGGCGATGCCTTTCGGGTCTATTACTGGCCGGATGATTCGGCGGTTCCGCTGACAGTGGTCAATTTCTCCGGCACTGCGCCCCATCGCGTCGGCGACCGGATCACGGTCACCGGCTCCATGGCCGCCGGTACGGCCACGATCTGGGCCCCTGCCAGCAACGCCCCGGTGATCTACCGTTGGCACCAGAACGGCGATGGCTTCAATCAGTGGCCCCAGGCCATTCACCTCTCCGATGGGGCGAGCGGTGCCGCTGCCGGCGTTGCGCCGCTGGCCAATGGGCGTTTCCTGTGGAACGCGGCGGGCGAGCACCTGCGCCTCTACGAAGGTGACGGCAGTCTCCTGGGGACGGTGCCGGGCGCCGTGGTGGCCAGGGACTCCAGTGGCGTTCGCGTCCTGGGGCGGGATGGCAATGACCTCTGGGCGGCGGTCTACCAGTTTGGCACCTCGAACGAGAATGCCCGCATCGTGCGGATTCCGCAGACCGATCCGTCGACAGCCGGCACCCTGGGGGTCAGCCCCTCACTGGCCCACCATGACAATCCCAATGCCACCGGTGATATCAGCATCCGGCGCAACGGCAATGGCAGTATCGATGTCTTCGTGCTTGCGACCAACAATGGGCTGGGTGCCTACCGCGTGGAGGATGTGGCTGCCGAGCCGGCTGGGCTGCAGGCGGCTCCCCGGCATCAGGGAGAGTCTGTCGGTCCCGTCAGGACTCGCCCGGTCTCTGTCTTGCCGGAGTCCTCGGGTGGGGACACGCCTGTGACCGATGAACTTGTTGAAGGCGGGGAGGGGCAACTGCGCTGAGTGTCTGCGCCTGCAATTCCGAAAAACGGCCGGCTCCGCCCGGAGCCGGCCCTGTTTTCAGGCAATGTCGCCCAGGGAAGTGTTGTTCTCCCGGCGCTCACCTTCGGTGATCGGAGATTCGTCTTCGGGCCGTGGCTTTTCCGCCTGGCTGCGGTAGTGAACCAGTTTCCAGTAGCCAAGGAAATTGGCGCGATGGATGCCCAGTTCTTCGTAGCCCGCCGGCCGGGGCAGCTCCGAGAGGTCCATGCTCGGTCGGAAGCCGAGAACCCGGGACAGGGGCGTCAGGCACCATTCCAGGCCTCGCAGGAGAGGATTGCTGGAGGCGAAATGGTTGATCACCATCAGGTCGCCGCCCGGCTTGCAGACCCGCGCCATCTCTGACATCAGGCGATCCGGATTGGGTACCACCGAGGCCACGTACATGGCAATGACAGCATCAAAGCTGTCGTCTTCGAAGCTGAGCTGCTCCGCGTCCATCTCCAGCAGCGCTTCCACGTGGTCAAGTGATTGCTCGTCAACGCGGCGGCGGGCAATGTCCAGCATGTCCGTGCTGATATCGATACCCACCACCCGGGTATCCGGCTGGTAGTGGGGCAGGGACAGGCCCGTGCCCACGCCAACCTCAAGGATCCGCTTGCCGCTCTGGGGATCAAGGCGCTTGATGGCCATATCCCTGCCCGGGGCGAAAACCGGCCCGAAAACCCGGTCATAGTAGCGGGCATAGCGCCTGTAGGCGGACTTGATTGATGGAATATCCATCCGGGCTAGACCTCAAAAGGCAAATGGGTGGATGGCGCCGGGCTTCTGCCCCGGCGCCGAGTTCAGCCCAAGCCTAGACGATCGGAACCCGTGGTCGCAAGCGTCGCCCTCAGTTGGAAAAGCGATCCCGGTCGTGAGGGTCGTCGAGATTGAGTACCGGGCCCCGCGGGACAATCCGGGTCGGGTTGATGTTGCCGTGGCTGTAGTAGTAGTGGCGCTTGATGTGGCGCAGGTTGACCGTCTCCGCCACCCCGGGGACCTGGTAGAGCTCACGGGTGTAGTTGAGCAGATTGGGATAATCCGCGATCCGGCGGAGATTGGTCTTGAAATGGCCCACATAGACCGGGTCGAAGCGCAACAGGGTGGTAAACAGCCGCCAGTCGGCTTCGGTGAGCGTATCGCCCACCAGATAGCGTTGCCGGGACAGCCGCTGCTCCAGCTCGTCCAGGGCCTGAAACAGCGCTTCGAAGGCCTCTTCATAGGCCGCCTGGCTGGTGGCGAAGCCGCAGCGATAGACCCCGTTGTTAACCTGGTGATAGACCATTTCATTGATGCTATCGATGTCCTCACGCAGTTCCTTCGGGTAGTAATCCGTGTCGACGTCGGTGAAGGCCTGAAATTCGCTGTTGAGCATGCGGATGATATCCGCTGACTCGTTGCTGACGATGGTTTCGCGCTTGCGGTCCCAGATCACGGGGACGGTGACCCGGCCGGTGTAATGGGCATCGGCACGGGTGTAGACCTGGTGGAGGAAGTTCGAACCGAACAGCGGGTCTGCCGTGCCATCGGCCTGGTCGCCGAATTCCCAGCCATTCTCCAGCATGTCCGGATCCACCGGCGATACGCTGATCACCTCTTCTAGCCGCTTGAGCTTGCGGAATATCAGGGTCCGGTGGGCCCAGGGGCAGGCATAGGAGAAATAGATGTGGTAACGGCCGGGCTCCGCCTCGAAACCGCCTTCACCGTTTGGGCCGGCGCTGCCATCTGCGGTGATCCAGTTGCGAAACTGGGCCGATTCCCGCACAAAGCGGCCACCGTGCTTTTCGGTGTCATACCATTGATCAACCCATTTGCCCTCAACTAGCAGTCCCATGGTGCATTTCCTTCGATTCAGAGATTTCAGGGCTGGCGCGACCGCAGGCCTAACGCCTGTCGGTCGCGCCGATTCAATGCTGGCTATTCAGTCGATCCCCAGTCGTTTACCAAGGCTC
>NZ_SLKM01000101.1:0-3008 GCF_007134575.1 Natronospira sp. | reverse complement strand
CTGGGCGATCATATTGCGCTCCAGGCCATGGTCAGCGATATGCAGCGCAATCGGCAGATGGCTTACCTGCGCCTTTCCGACCACCGGGGGGAGGTCGTGGCCAGCAGTGAGGAAGGCGAGCTGGGTGAGTCGGTGGGCGAATTGCAGCGGGGCAAGACTGAGCTTCGGGATGAGGATGGTCGGCGGGTGGCTTTCTACCGGGAAGGGGAAGCCGAGCGTTACCTGTTCGAAGCCCCCATACTTTTTCGGGACCGGGTCGTGGGTGAGCTGGCGTTGGGAATCTCCGCCCGGCCCCTGGCCAATACGCTGAGGACCAGTGTCATGGCCATGGCCGTGCTGATGCTGGCCACGTTGTTAACGGTGCTGTTGGCAGCCTATGTGCTGTCCCGTCGCTTGCGCATTCTGCTCAGGGTGCTGGGCAGTGCCATGGATCGCCTGGCTGGCGGGCACCCGGAACACCGAATTCATCTACGCCGTCGTGATGAATTCGGAGAACTCTTTGCCCGTTTCAATCTGATGGCTGAGACGCTGGAAGCCACGCGTCAGTCGACAAGCGACTCTGATTCGCCAGCGGGACCGCCCGAGGGTGGGCGACAGTCCTTGCAAGGTCGGGAAGATACCCGACGAAATCCTCGCTAATCCGTGGGGGTCTTAGGGTTCGATGCCTTCCAGGCGATGCTGTAGCTCCACGGCCCGGGCCCGGTAGAGCTGAGCCGGCTCGAAGTCCGGGTCGATGGCCAGCAGCGTGTCCCAGAGCTCAATGGCTACCTCCAGGTCCTGGTTTCGATACCGAATAACGGCATCCCGGTGTATTTCCGGGACCACCGTTTCCTTCAGGTTCTCAAGCCCCTGCTGTGCCCCTTCATGGGTCGGCGACAGGGTCAGGGCCTCCCGAAAGGCATCAGCAGCATCAGCCGGCTTCTGATCCCGGAGGGCACGGCCTTGAGCCCAATGCCATTCCGCCCGAAGCTCATCCAACCAGGCTCGCCAATGGTCGCTTGCAGGATGGTCGCTGGCAGCGGCAATGCGTGATTCCGCGGCATCCAGTTCTCCCGTATCCAGCGCCGCCTGAATGTGGCCCTGGTGAGCCTGGCCGAGCAGCTCGGCTTCATCCAGGGCCAGGTCGGCGGCGTCTTCCTGATAGAGCGCCATCACCGCCTGCCAGTCCTCAGCTTCCAGGTATCGATACCCCTGCAGGCTGCGATCCATGCGAGCCGATGCCTGACCCGGTCCCTCTCGGTAACTGCCGGGAATGCTCAGCTGCTGGCCGACCCGCAGGCGGGAAGGGTCCTGAATATCGTTGTAGCGGGCAAGAATGAAGAACTGCTGATGGTCACCCAGAAAACGCTGGGCCAGCACCGAGAGTGACTCCCCCGGGCGGACGGAATACTGGAAGCTCTCAGCGCCCAGATATTCCTCGGGATCGGCCTCAATCTGCCGAAGCAGGTCCTGGGCGATAGGATCATCGGGGTTGTGATCAAGCTGTCGCCGCAGCTTGTCAGCCGCTCTATCGGCCTCGCCCCGCTGCAACAGCCCCAGAACCCGGGAGGCGCTGAAGTCCTCCGCATCGGTTTCCATTTCTTCCGGCGGCGCGGGGTCGTCCCAGCGGGTCCACTCCGGTGGTTGCGCGCATGCGGAAAGCAATGCAAGCAGCATGCCCGCAAGAAGGGTAGAGGACAGTGCGCTTTGTCGGGGCAAGAGTCTGGCCATGGCTGCCGAAGATATCCAAAGCAGAGGGTCTTCTCCAGTATACGCGTTTGCCGTTTCCAGTGAGCCAGGTGGCCCGCTCCTCGCCACCCGGCTTGATCCGGGTCAAGCCGGATGCTGCCGATTCGGGCGACAATTGGCTGTGGCTTTGTGAAGTAGACAGAGGAGCGAGTGCAATGGTGAATGCAGACCACTTCAAGCGCCGGTTGACGGAACGGAGAGAGGCCCTTCTGAAGGATATTCGCCGCCATCTGGAAGAAGACTCCGCCGCGCGGCAATCCGCCGGCCTGAGAGAAGTCATGGACACCAAGGATGGCTCTTTCCAGGAGGCCACGGCCACGATCCGCCAGGCCGGCTTGATGCTTGAGGCTGAAGAGCTGGAGGATATTCAGGCAGCACTTGGACGGCTGGACCGGGGCCATTATGGTGTCTGCATTGTCTGTGAAGAGCCGATTCCCGAAAAACGCCTGGAAGCCTGGCCCACTGCCAAGCGGTGTCGGCCCTGCCAGGAGGAGCGGGAAGCGGAAAAAGCACGCGGTCGCTGAACCACTGATGGGAGGCATGGGCTGAGATGGACCCTGAATTCTGGCGTGAGCGCTGGCACAGCGAGCAGATCGGTTTCCACGAGGGGCACGTTAATGCTCACCTGCGGCAATTTTGGCAGCACCTTGACGCCCGTCCCGGCGAAAAGGTGCTGGTGCCTCTGTGTGGCAAGGCCCATGACCTGGCCTGGCTACGAGACCAGGGTTGTTATGTCATCGGTGTTGAACTGAGTGACCTGGCCTGCGCGGCCTTCTTCGCCGAGCGGGGCATTGAACCGGCGGAAAGTTCGGGGCAGCGCTTTACCTGCTACCGCCATCGGGATATCGAGCTGTGGTGCGGGGATTTCTTTGACCTGACCGCCGATGATATAGGCCTTGTGGAGCTGGTCTACGACCGGGCAGCCTTGATTGCCCTGCCGCCTGCAATGCGCCAACGCTATGTGGACCACCTTCAAGCGATCACCGGGCCGGCGACACGCAGTCTGCTGATCACTCTGGATTATCCCGAGCAGCCGGGCTTTCAGGGCCCGCCCTTCAATGTCAGCGACCAGGAGGTCGAACAGCTCTACTCGGCCAATCACGACATCGAGCGAATCCATCACAGCCGCCTGCGCGAGGACGATGGCCTGCGCAAGCGGGGTCTCGAGGGCGGTACCGAGAGTGTTTTCCACTTGCGCAGGCGTTGATGTGGCTTCAACTGCCGCGTGGACGCGTGGCCAGCTGGACCTCCAGGGCGCGTAGCAGGCGGTTTCGGTCTAT
>NZ_SLKM01000235.1:0-11721 GCF_007134575.1 Natronospira sp. | reverse complement strand
TTGACCAGATATTTCGGCTGACCAAGTCACAGGAAGAGCGCTTTCTTGAAGTGTTTCATCGTCGTGGTGACCGGGTTCCCACTCATTACAGGATTCGGGACTATCTCGAGTCGCGCGTCTTTCGCCTCGACTACGTGGATTCCCCTCTCTCGGCAAGTGATGCCCTCGAACGGGGAGAGATGAACTGCATGGCAGTCGCTGCTATCAGTATTGCCATTTCGGATCTCGTCGGGCTTGAGTATGAAATCGAGATTCTGGATACCATGCCGGCCTTTGACCGAACCGAGCACGTCCTGTTGAGCATCCATCATGTACGGACCCGCATCCTGGACCCGGAATATCGGGCCACTGAGCGGGTGGTCGTTCTCCAGCGCCCGAGTGTGATCATCGATTATTTTCCATTCCGTACCGGCGTTAATAGCCGATCTTTGTCTCGGGATGAGTTTGTCGCTTTCTACTACCGGAATCTGGCGGTGGACGCGTTATTGAAAGAAGAGATTGATCGCGCATTTTCATTGGCCAATCGAGCCCTGGAGTTTGAGCCGAATCAGCCGGATGTCCTGAATCTAATGGGCATACTTCATTCCAGGCGGGGTGATGTTGTCTCGGCAGAGCATTATTACGACTACATCATCAATGTTCACGGGCTCAGCCCAAGCGTGTTGACCAATTATCGAAATCTCCTGGTCCGGCAGGAACGATACGATGAGGCGGAGCGCTTGGAGGCGCGGTTGGAGGAAATGGAGGATCCCAACCCTTTCCACTGGGTCGAGCTGGGTGAAAGCGCCAGGGTGGCTGGGGACTACCGGCAGGCCCTGCGATGGTTCCGCATGAGCCTGGAGCAGGCGCCGTATCTGCACGAAGCCTGGTGGCGAAAAGCCATGGTCTACGAGGCCTTGGGTGAGCCGGAGCGAAGCATTCAGGCGCTTTCCAGGGCGGTGGAGCTGGCCGGGCGACCGGCAACCGAGCGCCGGTATACCGGCAAGATGGAGGCGCTCAAGGGAAACATCGGTGACTCGGCACGGGAGCAGAGCCGGCCTTGAACTTGCTGGGGCGTTGTCGGGAAGCGCCGAACAAGAAAGGACGGTTAAAATCGGCAGGATGAAATCCCGGACTGGCAGAACGTCCTTGCCATGTCACGCCTCATAGCAGTTATTGAGAGCGCTATCACCTTGTACGATATGTCCCATTCTTTATACACGTCTAGCCCCCAAGCAGGCGGTAAGTTCATTCTCAGTGGGGGCTGAACTTCTCCCGCAGGATCTCGAGGTCCGACTCAGTCCATCCCCTGGGCTCCACAAGGGCTAGCCAGGCATCAAAATAGTGCTCGGCAGCAATGGTATGCCCATAGCCGGGGGGCGCCGTGCCGGCAGTCATGTCAGCGGCCAGTTGGAGCATGGTCACCACCGGAAACCAGCGGAGGTCCTTGCTCACATCCGGCCCCCGGGGTGACTTTAGCCAATCGGGTTCGCTGTAGAGGCTTTGGGGGGAGAAGAAGGTAATGGGGTCGCTGGCATATTGCAGGAAGGCGATACGGAAATCGCCCCAGTCTGTGGCGCCCTTCCTGAGCCCCCCGTGCTGGTTGGCGAAGCGAATAACCGAGTCATCTCTGAATCTCGGCAGCCAGGCGGGGGATCCGGGGTTGCGTCGCTCCGTGGCATCCTGCCAGGTCGGGCTGCGGAAGGGAGGGCCACTCCATAGGGCGCCATCGAAGGGATCTTCGATGATGTCATAGAAATCAAAGGAACGGTCCGAGTTGAGCGCGCCCAGGCTCAGGCCAAAGAGGTACAAAGCCGGCCGGTCATCTCTCGGAAGATTGCTCCAATGGCCATAGACGGCCTGGAACAGGGCACGGGCGCTCTCCATTCCATAGGCTCCCTCGGCCATGAGCGACACGGGGCTTGGCAGATAGGAATACTGGGCCGCCACGCTGGCAATATCCCCTCGCTTGAGATGTTCTATGGGGTTAATGCCGGCCGGATCCACCCAGCCGGTGCCTGTCGGGGTAATCAGAACGAGCATGGAGCGTTCAAATGCACCCAGTCGCTTGAGTTCTGCGAGCGCCAGGCCGGCCCGTTCCTCCGGCGTTTCGGCGGCATTGAGGCCTACGTATACCCGGATTACTTCGTTGCTTTCCTGTTCCGCGAAGTCCTGAAAGTCTTCCCTTGTGGGCCCACCTGCCAGGAAACGACGACCCTGTCGCCCCATGTCCTCCCAGGCCAGGAGCGAGTCGGGGCCACCGGCACGATAAGGATTGTCGGGTGCTTCTATCTCCGGTTCCATCAGCGCGTCCAGCTGTCGATGGGTCGTGTCGGCGCTTCGAAGTGCCAGTGAGAACAGGATGCCGTCGATGATCGCCCAGAACAGCAGGAAGGCCGTGGCGAGTCCCAGGATATGGGAAACCCGAGGCGGTACGATGCGTTCCAGCTGGGTAGCAAGATAGCGGAAGGTCTTGCGGAAAAGACGGGCCAGGGCAAGGCATAGAAAGAAGATGAGAACGGCAACGATAGCGACTACCAAAGAGCGAATGCCTGACGTAGGGTCCATCCCCATGAGTTCTCGAATATTGTTCTGCCAGGTATCCGCACGCCAGAGGAAGACCACAATAAGCAGGCCGGACACGACTGCGATAAACGATTTGATTCCGTAGAAGATCCTTCGCGGTGGTGAAGGGATGCCCAGAATGGCCCAAAGCCATGTCCCCATCACCCCCAGTCCGTATCCCGCAGCCAGGGACAGGCCGGAAATAAGCCCTTGCACCATCTCGCTTCTTGGCAACAAAGAGGGTGTCAGCGAGAAAGCGAAGAAGATAGCACCAAGCAGCAAGCCGACAATGGAAAAATGCTCGCGCAGAAAAGCAATTACCTCACCGGCGTGCCGTCGGGCTTTCTTGAGTAGCTTGTGCTTAGTCACTGCCGCGCTCGTCCCACGGTGGTGTGGGGAATCGGGGTTCCGCTGTCGCTTGTTCTTCTGGCCACACGACGGCTTTTTCGCCATCCTGCCATTGGATCAGGATACCCTGATTGGCAATCTGGTAACCACGACTGTCAACTTCGAAGGGGCCAAACAAGGTCGTCGTTCTCATGTCCAGAAGGGCCGTACGCAGCGCTCCCGACTCAATGCTGCCTGCCTCCTTAGCTGCCTTGGCAAACAGCCGGCAACTGCCATAGGCTCCAGCGGCATGAAAACTGGGTGCCCGATCAAAACGCTCCTGATAATCAGCCACGAAGGTTTCGATACCCGGCCGATCGAGTGTCGGTTCCCAGGCGGAAAGACCGTAGGTGTATTCACCATCCTCACCTAAAGTCTCGATATACTCCTCTACTGCGCCGGAACTGCCAAACATCTTCAAATCAATGCTGGAATCCCGGAGCTGCTCAGTCATCCGGATGAAGTCATCCAGGTTGGAAGCAGCCATGGCAAGCACTTCAACATCTCCATCGCGGATCTGACGGAGAATGGAGGAGAAGTCTTCCGTGCCACTCTCGTAGGCGGTGTGGAATACCACCTCCAGGCCCAGGTCCTCTGCTGTTTGCTGTGCGCCGGCTCCAGCAGCACGGGGGAATAATTGATCCTCCTTGACCACCGCGATCCTGTTCAGATCTCGCTCGGCGGCCAGATGCATGACGCCGGCAAGGAAAAGCTCGGCCGGAGGCAGAACCATGAACAGATACTCCCGTCCCTGTTCCCATATGGAGGTCGTTGCCGCCAGTGGGGAGATATGGATCATTTCATGGGCTTCGGTGACCGGTGCCACGGCCTCGGTCAAGGTGGAGCCGTATGGCCCCATGACGGCATCTACTTCATGCTTGCTAATTAGTTTCTCGTACAGTTCTGGTGCCAGTTCCGGATCAGAGCGGTCGTCCAGGATGGTGAACTCGACAGGACGGTTCAGAATACCGCCAGCTTCATTGAGATGTTCCTGGCAGAGAAGATAACCGTTTCTGGCCGCGGTGCCCTGGGTCGCATATGCGCCACTCTCCGACATGGTGGCGCCAATACGGAGCGTATCGGGGCGGTCCGTGCATCCCATGGCAGGGAGGAGGATGATGCCGAGGCCCAGTGTGAGGCCCAGTGATCTGCGGATACTACGGTACATACGGCTTCTCCAGGTTCAAGGAATATCGCGGTGTCCAGGCTCTGCGAAACGCCATGAGTAGCAGGCCAAAGAGAAAAAGCAGCCAGGTGGGATCCAGGGAGCCATTGGGATTGAGGCTGCAGCCCCCGGAACCGCCACTGATGGGCGGTGAGGATTCGCGGTTCACGTCGCCGAGGTAAACCGCGGACAGACTGCCGCCGGTGCTGGGGCGTTCCTGCGATTGCCAGACCCAGCTAATCCGAGACACGTCTTTCGGGATGTCCAGCTCATGGCGGACCCATTCTTCGGGGAATTCCTCCAGGCTCAGAAGCTCTTCCTCATCTGCCATGATTCTTAGCTTGCCCTGTGTGTTAGGGGTACCACGAAGGGAAAACGCCAGCGAATCGATACCCTCGGCATCAGGTTCCCAGCGAAGCCAGGATTCTTCTTCGGCATAGACTGGACCACTGATAACGCTCGGATGGGAATTCAGTGCCACCTGGTTCTGGGCCGTCCATAGTCCGTCACCTTCCGTGCTAACGTGCCCGGAAACGCCCAGTGCGTCGGCCAGGGAAGCCGGTGGCTGACGCCAATCAGTGGCATAGGACATACTTCGACGAAGGACCTCTGCGTTGTCTCTTTCCCCCTCAATCCCGACTGCCAGGCCGGAATCGGGATCGATGATATCCGGGTTGGAGAAGAAGTCGACACCAAAGCAGTTGTCGTAGACGCCGCCGCCGCAGCCGGGGTGATAGGCCATGACCGAGCTGAACTCATCAACTTCCACGTGGCCATAGGCAAAAGGTTCAATGAGACTTTCCGGGTCACCCGCGTTGTCCGGGTCATGAGCCAGGCCCAGGTTATGCCCCATCTCATGCGCCAGAACCTGTATTTCCTGGCAGGGATAGGCATTATTCACATTGTTAATGGATAAGCCGTTTTTAAAGCTGCGAGTGTACTCGGTAAGCAGATAGGCAACGCCACAGAAGTCTTCGAATACCCCGAAGCCGGCACCAAGATCTGCGGCGTATAGATCCAGCAGTTGTTCGACCTGGCTATCATTCCGGAAACTGTTCAAAGCCTGGAACATGCCCTCGGGATCTTCCTGGTAGGACCAATGAATCAAGCCAACGAGGCGAAAGCGGTGATCCACTTCACTATCCACTAGCGCCGTATTGGCCATGTCCAGTGCATTGGTCAGAAAAAGCCGCAGTCCGGCTTCATCTTCATGCTCAGCGATGGTGTCGTCGGTGTAAAAGGCAAGTACATCCACCACGGCGGTTTTCGCCGTTGCTCCGGCCGTCTGTGATCGAGCCTGAGGGGAGGGCTCGGTCGATCCAGTTAATAGTTGCTCCAGGTGTTTCGGGTGTTGCGCCGGGGCGGCGTCCGGGTCAATCCGATCAAGCCAGACGCGTTTTTCACCATCGGTGCTGACCCGGTATCGCCCCTCCCGGAGGCTGATCAGGCCATGAACCCGCTCCTGGCGGATTGTGAAGGTTGCTGAGCCGATGCGCTGGTCAGAGTCATGTACCTGACCATGCCAGGCGTAGGATCCGGGCCCGCGCTGTTGGATTTCTGTCTGGCGGAGCTCGAGGGCATGGCCCTTGGCGTCCAGGAAGGTCAGGTGCTCGTATTGGCTGATTGCCTCGAGATCGGCAATCAGGGGTTGGCGCTCTTTACTGTCTGATGGTGAGCGGGCTTCACTCATTCGGGGTTGGCTCTGGTCCACCTGCAGGAAAACAGGTCGTTGTTTCTCCGATAGCGCGACGGCCGTGCCGCTGCTGACGGACAGAATCAGAGCCACCAGGCCCAGGCAGCAATGACGCATTATCTCTCCCCCATAGTCTTGTTGGAAGATTCAGTGTTTCATGGGCGAATTGGGTGTGCAAGCAGGCTCCCTAGGGGCTGCGGAGGCCGGATTGGACGGCCTGAGTGATCAGCCATTGCTTGAGCAGGCGAATGGCGGGTTCGTGACGGCGGCTGGTCTTGTAGGCGAAATGAAATTCGTCGCCAGTGTCCAGTATGTGACAGGGCAGCCGAACCAGCTCGGCATCCCCTGAATCAAACATATAATCGTTACTAAGGGCGATGCCCTGGTGGTGCCGGGCGGCTTCGTGGGCCAGCAGCATATGACTGAAATGCTGGATTCTGGTGGCGGGCGAAATGGTCAGTGAGGCACGGGCCAGCCAGCGACGCCAGTCTTCATTCTTTTTCTCGAAGATGCTGGTCGCGGAGAGCAGGGTGTATTGCTTCAAATGCCCGGGCTGAAGCTGCTCCGGTTCGGGTTCAGTGATCAGGCCTTGTTCTTGCAGGTCCCGGCAGATTTGCTGCCAGTAACGGCGGCTGCAGACAGGGAACATCTTCTCCGAATAGAGCAGCTCGGAGCTGTAGCCGCGTTGCTTAGGGTTGATTGCGATGAAGCAGTCGCCCACCCGGTCCGACATTCTGGGCAAATCACTGAGCATTTCAAGGTCGAGATCCAGTTGAGGGTGCTGACGCTGTAGTTCCTCCATTCGGGGAATCAGCCAGCTCACGGCAAAGGAACTGTAAGCGGCTAGCCGAATCTGACTGTCCTGCTGACCCTGCAATTGCTGCGTGGCACGGCGGATCTGGCCCAGGGCGGAGCCGATCTGCTCATAGTACTGTGCCCCTTCGTCCGTGAGCCGGATCTGTCGGCCAGCCCGGTGGAAAAGGGTTTCGCCGAGAAAGCCCTCAAGTTGCCGGATCTGGTGGCTTACCGCGCTTTGGCTCACATGAAGTTCCTGGGCGGCCAGGGAAAAGCTGCGAAGGCGTGCCACGGCTTCGAATACAGGGAGTGTCTTCAGGGGTGGCAGTTCCACAATAATCGACCTATGAGAAAAACTAATAGAGGGTCAATAAAGATCATTATACATCATGGGTGGGCCTGGCTAGAATGAGCCCTCAATTTCAGCGAATCCCCTAGCGAGGGCGTGACATGTCCGGACGCACCGTAAACAGCGCAATTTTGCTTCTGGTGATCGGCAACTTCCTGGCCATCATCTCGGATAGCATCATCAAATGGCAGGGTGGCGATGTGGCCATCTTCCAGTTCGTGCTGCTGCGCGTGATCGCCACCCTGGTCATGCTGCTGCCCTTTCTGGCCATGATTGACCGTCGCCGCCTGTTCGAGGGCAGCCGTATCCACCTGATCCGCGCCCATGTGGGGCTGGCCGGGGTGCTGTGCATGATCGTGGCCCTGAACAGTCTGCCCCTGGCCACCGCCAATGCCATCTTCTACGCCGCCCCCGTGCTGGTGATGGTCTTTGGGGTCTGGTTCTTTGGTGAGCGCCTGACAGGCCTGAGCCTGGTGGCGGTTATCAGCGGGTTTCTCGGGATTGTGGTGATTCTGCGCCCGGTGGACCTGAGCTGGGAAAGTCTGAGTGCCCTGGGTCTGGCCATTGCCCTGGCCATCAATGCCCTGCTGGTGAGAAAGCTGCCCCGGGGGCAGAGCATGGTGCATACCCTGATGCTGACCCATGCCTATGTCCTGCCGGCGGCCATCCTGCTCGCCGTGCTGGAAGGGGCGCCCTTTGACCCCTCCCTGCTGGGCACGGCCTTTGCCTCGTCCTTCTTCATTCTCGGCTACAACATCACCATTCTGCTGGCTTATCGCCACTGCGCCGCCAACCAGGTCACCAGTGCCGAATACACCGGCTTGATCTGGGCCATGGTTGTGGGCTGGCTATGGTTCGCCGAGGTCCCGGACGTCTGGTTCTACCTTGGCTCGGCCATGATTGTCATTCCCCTGCTGTTGCAGAGCCTGGAGGAAAAACGTCGCCTTAGGATCGCCCGACAGACCTGTGAAGCCGGGTCTTAGACTGAGAGGGGAATCGTGGATTAATCCGCTCCTGCGATGGCATAGGCGTGCACCATAGGCACCGTAGGAGCGGATTCATCCGCGATCAAAGGCCGGAATTCCGCACCACGCAATGGGGTTCATTACACCTCATTCAGGCGAGGAATCAGGGAAATAAAATTGCACGGCCCGGTTCGACTGTCGAGCTGGTCGCCCAGAATCCGGTCCCAGGCGGTGCGGCAGGCCCCCGTGGAGCCGGGTAGGGCGAAGACGAGAGTGGCGTTGGCCGTGCCGGCGAAGGCCCGGGACTGGACGGTAGAGGTGCCGATCTCCTCAAGACTGTAGTGGCGGAAAAGCTCGCCGAAGCCCGGAATGTCCCGTATCAGCAGGGGACGGATGGCCTCGGGGGTGTTGTCCCGCCCGGTGATTCCCGTGCCGCCGGTGATCAGCACGCAATCCACCGCCTCATCGGCAATCCAGCGCGAGACCACGGCCCGCAACTGGAAGATGTCGTCCTTCACGATCATCCGCTCGGCCAGCTCATGCCCGGCGGTTTCCAGCCGCTCCTGCAAGGTATCACCGGAGGTGTCATTTTCCCGGGTACGGGAATCGGACACCGTCAGCACCGCAATGCGGATGGGGCGGAAGGGTTTGTCGGCGCAACCTTTACGTGACATGGGTTTTCCTTAGCAAGATACCGAGGTTCGCCTCCGTGGGAGCGGATCTATCTGCGATGGTCTGCCAGCGGGCACGTTGGCATTTCCTTGCCTGTGATCGCGAATAAATTCGCTCCTACGGACGCTTTGATTAGCAATTCAACGCTTCAAAGGCGTAATACGCCACTGCATCGCCCAAGGCCACTGTCTCCCCGGCAGGCACCCTCGCCAAACCATCCGCCCAGCTGGCGGAGCTCAACACTCCGGAGCCCTGGTGGGGATAGGTCTGGAGGCGGCCGTCCTCGACGCGGACGCGGAGGTATTCCTCGCGCTTGCCGGGCTTCGGGCGCTCGAAGTTGGCAGGCAGTGGGACAGGCGCCGGGACGATCCTGTCCCGGCCCTGCAGATGGCGCAACAGGGGAGCGCCAAAAAGCAGAAAGGTCACGAACAGGGAGACCGGGTTGCCGGGCAGCCCCAGAAAGGCCACCTGGCGATCTTGATGGCTCACATGCCCGAAGGCCACGGGTTTGCCCGGTTTGACCGCTATCCGCCACAAATCCAGGGCACCCAGTGCCTGTACGGCGGCTTTGACGTGATCCTCGTCACCGACGGAAACACCGCCGCTGGAGATGATCAGATCCGATCGGGCGGCCGCCTCCTGCAGTGCCTTGTGTGTGGCTTCGGGGGTGTCCGCCACACGCCAGGCCGGCAGGACCTGGCAGCCCATTTCAGTGAGCAGGCCGCTCAACATGCTTTCGTTGCTGTTGTAGATCTGGGCCGGGCCCAGGGGCTGACCCGGCTGGACCAGTTCATCGCCGGTGGACAGGATGGCCACCACCGGGCAGCGGCGGACCGTCAGTTCAGCCAGGCCGGAGCCAGCAGCAACGCCAATATCCTGCGGGCGCAGGCGTCGCCCGGCAGGCAGGATGTCGTCACCGGCCGCAATGTCCTCGCCGGCCCGGCGGATGTTGTCGCCGACTTTGATCGCACCATCGATCCATACCCGGCCATCTGATTCCCGGCAGCGTTCCTGCATGACTACCGTATCGGCGCCTGCCGGGATCACTGCGCCGGTATAGATCCGGGCTGCTGTGCCCTGTTCGAGCGGGGGGGGCGCATGGCCGGCGGGAATACGCTGACTCAGGGGCATCCCTTCACCGGCTTCGAATTCAGCCGCACGAAGTGCATAGCCATCCATGGCGCTGTTGTCCGCCGGGGGCGTGGGGCTGTCGGCAATTACCGATCGCGCCAACGTTCGGCCCAGGCAGTCGGCCAGGGGCAGCGTTTCCTCGCCAGTCAATGGCGCGACTGCCGCCAGAAGCTGGTCCCGGGCGGCCTCCACGCTCATCAGCTTGTGCGCATTGCTGTCGCAGCTGACAGGCTCAGCCATGTTGTGACTCCATGCTCACCGGATTGCCTTCCCGGTCAATGAACAGGAAGCGCTCCAGGCTGCCGCCGGACATGATGGTCTGGGCCATGCGCTTGAGATGATTGTCCACGTCTTCCTCGGAAGGCGGATTGGGGCCTTGGCCGGGCAGCACCGCTGTCATCATCAGGCCCCAGCCCGGCGCCCCGGCATCGGCATCCTGCTTGAGGCTGACAAAATCCAGCTTCTCATTGATGTCGAAGCTCTTTATGGCAATTGGCACCAGCTCACCCTCGTTCTCGATGGGACGTGTCTTGCCATCCTCACCCTGGGCGTAGGCATGGTCAATCCGCAGCAATACCGTCAGCAGCTTGTGCGGCTGCGGCTCAGCAGCGGCGATGGCGATCATGTCGTCGAAGCCGTGGATGGTTCTTTCGGCAATCTGAGTTGTGTTCATATTTGTCCCGGTAAAGAATCTGTACAGCGTTTCATAGGACCACCGTAGGAGCGAATTCATTCGCGATTCCCACAATGAGAGGGCGCCGTGCCCGCCCGAAGCCGATCGCGGATGAATCCGCTCCTACTGTGCTATTCATTGAACCAGCGGTGAGGTCGCCGCGTCCAGGTCAATGCCTTGAATCTCTGCCTGGCCAGCCAGTATCGAGATGTATTGGCTGACTCCCCGACGGTAGACAGACTCCACCAGGTAACTCTCGATCTGAGGGCGGGCTTCCTCGAAATCCAGAGGGCGGCCTTCATCACGGTGATGGATGAGAACAATGTGAAAGCCATAGCGGCTCTCCACGGCATGCTCGGCCACTTCACCCACGGGCAGGCGGGACAGGGCGCGTTCGAACTCCGGCGTGGTCTGGCCGCGTGCAATGATGCCCAGGTGCCCGCCTTCTTCCGCTGATGGGCAGCGGGAATGCTCCCGGGCCAGGGTCAGGAAGCTGGCATTCTCTTCTCGCAATTGACGGATCAGTTCCTTGGACTGCTTCCTGGCCTGGTCGCGCAGTTCGTCATCATCCGGCGGGGCCGGCAGCAAGATATGAGAGACCTCATGCTGATCCGGGGTCCGGAGCTTGTCGCGATTGGCGTCAAACCATTGGCGGCAGTCCGCCTCGGTGGGTTCCGGTCGATCCACATTGCGATCCAGAAGCTCCCGGATCATGGCTTCCTCGCGGGTTTCATCCCCCTCCGGGGTGATCTCACTCAGACCCTGGCGCTCGGCCTCATCCAGTAGCAATTCCCGGACAACCAGTGCGGTGGCGGCATTTCGCCGTGCCGTGCGCAGATTGGCGGCAGGATGATACTGCACTTCCCGATTGATGCTGTCTTCGCTGATCACCCGGCCATTCACCCGAATATCCGCTGAACCGGCGCGGGGGTCATGCATTTGTACTGTCATTTTGGAAAAACCTCCGGTTTTTCAACATCCCGTAGGAGCGAATTCATTCGCGATATCCACGATGAGATGCCGTTATGGCTTCCCAATCGCATTCCCAGCTTCAATCGCGGATAAATCCGCTCCTACGCTGGTCATTCGGGCTCAGCGAGCCCGAACGACCTGGTATGCCCGGCGAACGTATGCCACCGGCCAGCTCCAGATGTGCACCAGCCGACTGAAGGGGAAGGCGGTGAACATGATCATCCCCAGGAACATGTGCAGCTTGTAGATCCAGTGCACGTCCACAACATACTCCCAGGCGCCGGCCTGGAAGGTAACGATGGACTGTGCCCAGGAACCGAGCTGAACCATGACATAGCCGTCGGGGTGATCCACGGATACGGCAATGGTGGCCAG
>NZ_SLKM01000020.1:0-11727 GCF_007134575.1 Natronospira sp. | reverse complement strand
TCTGTTCTTCCTCCGGTGCGCGGAAGTCGAATTCCAGATCGGCTCGCAGAATCTTGCGGGCAACCTGGATTTCCGTTCCCGAGCGCACGGCCAGTGCAAGGCCGTCACTGGGGCGGGTATCCACTTCGATCAGTGCTTCCTGGCCGTCCTTTCGCAACATCAGACGGCCGTAATACGTACCGTTGCGAAGGTCATGGACTTGCAGGGAGATGGCTTCGGCATCCAGGGCCGACAGGGTCCTGGCGAGTAGATCATGGGTCATGGGGCGAGGTGTACTTACCTCATGCAGACCCTGAAGGATGGCCTGGGCTTCCATCACTCCGATGAAAATGGGGACGACCTCGCCACTGTCGGGCTCCCTGAGAAGCGCCACGGGGGCACCACTGCGCTCGTCCAGGCCAACCGTGGCCAACTCCACGGTGACCAGTTCATCGTCTTCATTGGCCAGGGGGTTGCCCAGGGAAATGACCAGGGCAAGCAGAATGGCAGCCAGGGAAAGCAGGGCAGGGCGCATGGCATTGACCTCCGGGACCGAACGCACATGTCCACTATGCAACGTCCTGCCAGCCGGTTAAAGGGGTATCGGTACCAGCGGCACGGCCGCCTGGCAGCCCTGAATCAGGCCACCAGCCGGTTCAGTTCCAGGATGGGCATCATCAGTGCCAACACGATGATCAGCACAATCAGGGCCATGACCATGATCAGCATGGGCTGAAGGAGGGACATCAGGGTCGATGTCAGGGACTCCATCTCCCGCTCCTGATTGGTGGCCGCCCGGTCCAGCATTTCCTCGAGCTCGCCAGAGGTTTCACCGCTACGGATCAGGTGAATGGTCATGGGCGGGAACAGACCACTGGCCGACAGGGAGCGGCCAATGGGGGCCCCCTCCCTGACCCGATTGGTGGCCTCTTCAATGGCCTTGCGCATGGGCAGGTTGCTCACCACTTCGCCGGATATGCGCATTGAGTCCAGCACCGGCACGCCGCTGCCGGCCAGGATGCTCAGGGTTCGGGCAAAGCGGGCCGTATTGAAACCCCGGTTCATCCGGCCGATCAGGGGCAGGGTGAGCAGAAAGCGATGGAAACGCCGCTTGGGTCCCTCACGCTGAAGGGCATGTCGAATGCCGAACCAGGCTGCAACCAGCAGCAGGCCAATCCATATACCGAAGTCCTGCAGAAATTCGCTGGTCGCAATCAGACCCTGGGTCAGGCCCGGGAGGTCCTGTCCGGTATCTTCAAACACTTCTACCACTTGCGGGACCACGTGCACCAGCAGGCCGACGATGATCAGTACTGCCACCACGGTCAGCACGATGGGGTAGACCATGGCCTGGGATATCTTCTGGCGCATGATCTGGCGATTCTCGGTGTATTCGGCCAGGCGCTCCAGCACCCCGTCCAGGTGGCCGGATTGCTCACCCGCGGCCACGGTCGAGCGATAGATCTCGGGGAAGGCGTTGGGAAATTCGGCCAGGCCATCGGCCAGGGTGTGACCTTCCATGACCCGGGAGCGCACAGCCATCAGAATGCTCTTGATGCGCGGTTTTTCCGACTGCTGGGCCACCGCGCTGACGGCCTCTTCAAGGGGGAGGCCGGCTCGAATGAGAGTGGCCAACTGGCGAGTGAGCAGGGCCAGATCCCCGGCGCTGATGCCGCGGCCAAGGGTGGGAATGACGGCACGTTTCTGACCGCCGCGACTGACGGTCTTGCGCCCGGATACCTCCTGCACATCCAGCGGGGTCAGTCGCTGTTCACGAAGCTGTTGCCGGATGTGGCGGGCGGTGTCGCCCTCGATCACGCCCTTTTTCTGCTTGCCCTTGATATCCAGTGCGGTGTATTCAAATGCGCCCATGTTGTCAGTCTTCCCGCGTGACTCGGACCACTTCCTGAATGGTGGTTTCCCCGGCCAGTACCTTGCGTCGCCCGTCTTCGCGAATGCTTGGCGTCAACTGGCGGGCGTAGCGCTCCAGAGCCTGTTCCGAGCTGCCATCATGGATCATGGTGCGCATGTGATCGTCGATGGGGACCAGCTCGTAGATGCCCATCCGCCCCCGATAGCCGCTGTGATTGCAGGCCTCGCAGCCCTTGGGGCGGTAGAGGGTCAGGCGTTCCTGGTCGGGCAGACCGATCATTTCACGTTCCCTTTCCTCGGGCTCGTAGGCTTCCTTGCAGTCGGGACAAAGACGCCTTACCAGCCGCTGGGCGGCCAGGCCCAATAGCGAGGAGGAGAGCAGGAAAGGCTCCACCCCCATGTCACGCAGCCGGGCCACGGCGCCGATGGCGGTATTGGTATGCAGGGTGGAGAGCACCAGGTGACCGGTGAGACTGGCTTGCACCGCAATTTCGGCGGTTTCCAGGTCACGAATCTCACCCACCATGACCACGTCCGGGTCCTGACGCAGGATGGCCCGCAGACCGCGGGCAAAGGTCATATTGACCTTGGTGCTGACCTGGGTCTGGCCGATGCCATCGAGGTAGTATTCGATGGGGTCTTCCACGGTCATGATGTTACGGCTGGTCTCGTTCAGCCGGGTAAGGCTGGCATAAAGCGTTGTGGTCTTGCCCGAGCCGGTCGGGCCGGTGACCAGAATGATGCCGTGGGGCTTGTGGATCAGCTCGTCCATGAGCCGCTGGGCCTTGGGTTCCATGCCCAGGTGGTCCAGGTCCAGTCGTCCGGCCTGCTTGTCGAGCAGTCGAAGCACCACGCGCTCGCCGTGGCCGGAGGGCAGGGTGGAGACACGCACGTCCACGGCACGGCCAGCTACCCGCAGGGAGATGCGGCCATCCTGGGGTACCCGTTTTTCGGCGATGTCGAGTTTGGCCATCACCTTGACCCGGGATACCAGCAGAGGGGCAACGGCTCGCCGTGAGGTCAGTGCTTCCCGCAGAACCCCATCTACACGGAAGCGAACCACCAGACGATTCTCGAAAGGCTCAATATGGATATCCGAGGCCGATTCCTTGACGGCTTCGGTGAGCAGGGCATTGATCAGGCGAATGATGGGTGCGTCATCATCCGCTTCCAGCAGGTCCTCGGGTTCCGGCAGTGATTGGGCAACACTGTTGAGGTCGACATCTTCCTCGATGCCTTCCATCATCTTGTTGGCCGAGCCGGCATCCTCGTAGGCCTGTTGGAGGATATTGTCGAATTCCTCGCGGGAGACCTTGCGGGGCGAAAGCGCAACCCCGGCGTAGCGACGGGCTTCCCGGAGACAGGCCGGTGTCACACCAGGGCGGCAGATCAGTTCGATGCGACCGTCGTCGAGTTTCTCACCCAACAGCACGCCGTGACGGCGGGCGAAGGCGAAGGGAAGCCGGCCCGCAACTTCCTCTTCTTCCGCCCCCTCGACAGGCGCCTCAAACTCCTCGCCTGCTTCCCGGAGGCTGTCTTCCGTCCGCTCGTCGGCGGCAGTTTGGAGGGGGTCAGTCGTCGCCATCATTATCCTCGTCTTCCATGTCCAGACGGGGTCCCCGGCGGCTGCTGCCGTCGTTCTCGTCCTGGTCATGGTGAGGCGTGTAACGGAATTGCTCCAGTGGCTCGAGCTGGGGGCGGCGGGCGCCATGAATCAGTGGCACACGGCTGCGATCACCGGCCTGGACATCACGGATGCGGTTGTACTTGGCTTCCGTGTAAAAGCGCGATTCATCCGGGCCACGCAGGATCACCGGCTTGAGGAACACCATCAGGTTGCGTTTTTCGGAACTGGTGCTGGTGCTCTTGAACAGATTGCCCAGTACAGGAATGGCACCGAGGATGGGCACCCGTTGCTCCTGTTCCCGGAGCTGCTCATCGATCAGGCCGCCGAGGACAATGACCTCACCATCCTCGACGATGACTCGCGTGTTGATGGAGCGCTTGTTGGTAATCAGGTCGGCAGCGCCACTGACCCCGCCGGCAATGCTGGACACTTCCTGCTCGATATCCAGAAAGACCGCATCACCCTCGTTGATACGCGGAGTGATCTTGAGGGAAATGCCCACGTCCTCGCGCTGAATGGTCTGGAAGGGGTTGCCGAAGCCGGTACCGACCCCGCCGCCACGCTGATCCCCCCGATCACCGCCACGGCCCGCGCCGGGGCCGGAGAAACTGCCGGTGATGAAGGGAACCTGCTGGCCCACGGTGATTTCTGCTTCCTCGTTATCCATGGTCAGCAGCGTGGGGGTGGAGAGAATATTGGTCTTGGAATCGCCGGCCAGGGCCCGGAATAGAGCAGCGAAGTCCAGGCCACCAGCCCGGGTCCGGCCGACGCCGAACAGCAGGCCGTCACCAGCCGCTTGCAGGCCCTGCTCGGGCGCACCGGCGGCCACGGCGCCGCCGATGGTGCCGATGTCCGCGCCGGACTGGGGGAAGCGGGTGATGCCGAAGGGGTTGCTGCCACTTTCATCCACCGCCGCCCAGGTCACGCCCAGTTCACCGGTCTTGTCCTCACTGACTTCGACGATGATGGCTTCCACCAGCACCTGGGCGCGGCGGATATCCAGTTTCTCAATGACGGAGTTGATCTCTCGCATCTGCCGCGGCGGGGCGGTGATGACCAGGGAATTGGTGCCTTCATCAGGGACAATGCTGACCCGTTCACCTTCCCGGGCATCATCACCATTCTCGATATGGCTTCGAAGCACCTCGGAGAGTGTGGAGGCATCGGAGTAACGAAGGTATCGGACCTGAGTGTTGCCGCCAGCCTCCAGGGGCGTATCCAGATGAGAGATCAGGGCCCGCATGCGCATGCGTTCACTCTGGCCGCCTCCCAGGAGGACACTGTTGCTGCGCTCATCAGCCACCAGGCTCAGGGGGACGCCGTCTTCGGCCCGGTCGCGGCGGTCCATGGAGGTCAGCACCCGGACCACTTCGCTGGCCGAGGCATGTTCCAGGCGAATGACTTCGATTTCATCGTCCTTGGCCCGGTCGATACGACGAATCAACTGCTGGATGCGTTCCACATTGGCGGTGCGGTCGGCGATCACGATCATGTTGGAGACCGCCACTGCCGCCAGATGGGAGTGTTGGGGAACCAGCGGGCGCAAGATGGGAACCAGTTGGGCGGCCGGCACATGCTCCAGCTGAATGACGCGGGTTTCGATTTCATCACTGAAGTGAACAGTGCTGGCGTCCAGTTCCGAGCCGGGCATCTGTCGGGCGTCGGAGGAGGGGACAATCTTGATCGTGTTGCCGCTTTCCATGGCAGCGAAGCCGTGCACCTGAAGGATGGACAAGAAGGTGTCGTAAACATCATCTGGCGCAATCGGGCGCGACGACGTCACGGTGATGCGCCCCTTGACCCGGGGATCAATGATGAAATTCTTGCCGGTGACATCCGAAATGGTATTTGCCACTTCCCGAATATCGGCTTCCTTGTAGTTCAAGGTGACCTTTTCAGCCATTGCCCAGGCGGGCATCAGCAGCAAGAGTGCCAGAGTCATGGCCAGCATTCGGGCCGGTCGCGTGGTTTTCTTTTCCAGGCTTTGCTTACTCATCGTTCTCTGCTTCCAGTTGTCTGTTGCCAGCCGGGCTGCCCTTGGTGCAGCAATCATTGTCCCAGCGAGATGGTCACGGAGGTTTCTCGTCCGCCCCGACGAATGGTCAGTTCCACGGAACTGGCGTCTTCCAGCTCATTGAGCAGGCGCATACCCGCCGCGGCGCTGTCCAGGGGGGTGCCGTTGACGGCGGTCACGATATCGCCGGCGCGCAGTCCCATCTGCTGGAACTCGTCGCGCATGCGCCCGGGGAAAACCCGGAATCCCACCATCTCGCCGTCTTCGCGGTGGGGAGTGGGGCGGATGACATCGGTAATTCGTTCGGGGTTCTCGCGAATGCTGTCGCGCAGGCCGGCCACGTCTTCCGGAACGGTGTACTCGTCACCATTGCCCCGGTCTTGCCGGGCCGTCCTGTCCGAGGCCTGAGCGCGCACCAGGCCGTCCTCGCCGTTTTCCCGGGGCAGTCGCAAGGTTTCCAGCTCTCCGCCGCGCTCAAGAATCACGCGGTTGGAATAGATTGCCCGCAGTGTGGCGCCGGAGCCCAGGCTGTCGCCGACCTTGTAGCTCTTGTCCTCATCCCGGCCCGAGGCAATGATGGCGCGGGCCATTTCGGGGATTTCGGTGGCCAGGACCCCCCGCAATTCCAGATTGAGCTGTGTTTCAGGGGCGTTCAGCTCGGCCAGGTCAATTTCTTCGGTGGTGTCCTCTTCCGGGTCCGGTTCGCCGAACACCGACAGGGCCAACAGCTGCTCAAGGTCCGTGTGGTCCTCGGTATCCGGAACCTCGGCAACGGACGGGGCTGGGCCGCCGTTGGCGACCGGGGCATCGTCAAGGGGAATGACTCGCCAGGCGATATCCGCCACGGAATAGGCGATAGCGATCACCAGCCCCAGCGTGAACGCCGTAGGCAAATGACGCGCAAGCCCTTGCAATCGCTCACGATCGAATCCCCCCAACTTTTTCAGACTCCCTGGATCGAGACGCATTCCGCCGTCCGCCTGACGCCTGCCAGCAGGCGTCTGTGAAAAAATGACCGAAACGACAATCATACGGACTTGCGCACCGCCGGCTCAAGCCTTTCCGTCCGTCAATGGCGCCCGGCCACTGATCCCGAGATCACGGCCAGCGGTTGGCGCGATTGTTGTAAAGTGGACTGTCAGGGCATCGGCAGGTTCAAATAGTAATATGAGCGAGGGGAATTTCTTAAGGTGAGTGGTCGCGGCATGTCAGCGCCAATTTGGAGCAGACACCCCCGGGAGCTGCAGATCCGGCTGCTGATCAGCGCCGTTTTGCTCGCTGTTTTTGCCGGCCATGCCTCCGGTCTGACCCCGATCCGGGTCATTTCTCATCTCGAGAACCTGGCCTACGACACCCGCCTGCGCATGACCATGCCCATGTCGGTGGATGAAAATATTGTCATTGTCGGTGTCGATGAGCCAAGTCTGGCCCAGGAGGGCCGCTGGCCCTGGCCCCGGGATCGCATGGCGGCGCTGATGGACCAATTGTTCGAGCGCTACGAGGCCAGAGCCGTGGGTCTGGATGTGGTTTTTGCCGAACCGCAGGATGGGCAGCGGGTTTCTTCCGCCGCTACCCGTGCACACAGCCAGTGGCGCTCTCTCGGAGGCTGGCTTGAGCCCAGCAGACCGGAGGAGCGCGAAGTGACCGCCGATGAAATCCTGGCCAATTCCCTGCGGGGTCGGCCGGTGAGTACGGCGATGTTGCTGCGGGACAGTGAGGAGGGCTATTCGGTGGGGGTGCTGCCGAGCCCGGTGATGCGCTGGGAGTCCCTGCCCCATGGGCTGGAGCCAGTGGAATCCGAAGGCTATACCGCCAATATCTCCCAGGTGGCCGAGGCGGCCACCAGCGGTTTTACCAGTAATCCCCTGGTGGACCCGGATGGCCATTTTCGGCGCATGCCCATGTTCTGGGCCCATGGTGGTCAGATCTACCCGGCCATGACCCTGCAGCTGGCCTGGCTGGTGTCTGGCTACAATGACAATCCCCCGGAAATCGATGCCTATCGCGGGCGATGGCCATTCAAGGCTTACCGGATGCAGGTGGGCAGTTCCAGGGTCCTCATGGACAGGCAGGCCGCCATACACATACCTTTCCGTGGGCCCCGCTTCAGTTTTCCTTACGTCTCCGCTGCGCAGGTCCTCAACGGCGAGGACCTGGATGGTCTGTTGGACGGCAAGGTGGTGCTGGTGGGGGGGTGGTCCTCGCGCCTGACCCAGATGCATGCCACCCCCGTGGATCAGGCCATGCCCAACGTGGAGGTCCAGGCCAATGTGCTATCCGCCCTGCTCGACGGGCGGATGCTGCACAGCCCCATGAATCCCGCCCTCAGCGAGATTCTGCTGCTGCTGTTGCTGGCGGTGCTCCTGACAGCGGCGTTCATGGTCTTTGGGGGCTGGGGGTCGGTCTTATCTGCCGTGGTGGTCCTGGTCAGCTTCAGTGGCTTCAACCTGGCCATGTGGCACTGGGCTTCGGTGGTCCTGCCCTATGCCTCGGTGGCCCTGTTCGTGGTGGTCCTTTACGTGCTGCATCTCCTTTACAGCCAGGTCATTGAGGCCCGCTCCCGAAGCCGCCTGTCCGAGGTGTTTGGCCAGTATGTGCCCAAGGAGTTGGTTCAGGAGCTGAACGAGCGGCCCCAGCGGGTCAGCCTGGCCGGTGAAAGCCGCCATATGACCGTGCTGTTTTCGGACATTCACGGTTTTTCCGGCATTGCGGAGGCCCTCAATCCGCGCCAGTTGACCCATTTGATGAATGAGTTCCTGACCTCGATGACGCGGGTCATCCACCAGCACCGGGGCACGATCGACAAATACATGGGCGATTCGGTAATGGCCTTCTGGGGGGCACCCCTGGATGCCCCGGACCATGCCCGCAAGGCGGTCATGGCCGCCCTGGACATGCAGAAGGAGATGGACCGGCTCAACCAGCGGTTCGGCGAGCGAGGCTGGCCGCAGCTTCGCCTGGGGATAGGCATCAATACCGGTCACATGAGTGTCGGCAACATGGGCTCGGAGTTCCGTATGGCCTACACGGTGATGGGCGATGCCGTGAATCTGGCATCCCGGCTGGAAGAAATGACCCGCCGCTACGGGGTCGGCATCATCGCCAGTGAATTCACCCGCAACGCCGTGCCCGAAGTGCGATTCATGGAATTGGGCCGGGAGTCGGTGCGCGGTCGGGAGAGCGTGGTGACCGTCTATGAGCCTTTGGGCCTGCCGGATCGCTTGACGGAGCTGGATGAGCAGCGCTCCCTCCAGTATGAGCGGGCCCTGGATGCCATGCGTGCCGGGCGGGACTGGGAAGTGGAGATGCTGGTGGAAGGGCTGCTGGTGTCTGACCCGGCCCGACACCGCCTGTATCGCTGGTTGCTGGACCAGCTTGATGGCCGGTCGGCGATGAATGACGGGCGGTATGGAGAATCCGCGGGATAAATGGGTCTATACCCGAAAAGGGGCTGATGGCTGTATCCCCTTGAATTTCCCGGCTTCCGGGCCAACCATTGGGTTGTGAGCGGCGTCGAAGGGTAACGCCGCCCTTACTGCCCGGCATGGGAATGGATTAAAATACAGGGTATGAGAGCGCAGAAAGGACAACAGAATTCCAGCCCGGAGAACCCGGGGGTTGCCGTTCAGGAAGCCAAGCCTGCGGTAAAGCGGCCGCCGCTTTACAAGGTTCTGCTCCTGAACGATGACTTTACCCCCATGGACTTCGTGGTTGAGGTGCTTCAGCGTTTTTTCCGCATGGACCGGAACAAGGCGACGCAGATCATGCTCAACGTGCACACCCAGGGGAAAGGGGTGTGTGGAGTTTTCACTTTCGAGATCGCGGAGACCAAGGTCGCCCAGGTCAATGACTACGCCAAACAGCACCAGCATCCATTGCTGTGCACCATGGAGCAGGCCTGACATGTCGTCAGCCTGTCTTCCGACCGCCAACCGCAACGCCAAGGGCAAAGGTGCGACATGCTGAGCAAGGAACTGGAATTCTGCCTTAACGCCGGCTTCAAGGAAGCTCGCCAGAAGCGGCACGAATTCATGACCGTGGAGCACCTGCTCCTGGCGCTGCTGGATGCCGCGCAGGTCATTGAAATTCTCCAGGCCTGTGGTGCCGACCTGGAGCAGCTCCGCCAGGAGCTGGCCCACTTCATCGACGAAACCACGCCCTTGCTGGAAGAAAGCGAGGGCGATGATGTGCAGCCCACGCTCGGCTTCCAGCGCGTCCTGCAGCGGGCCGTCTTCCATGTGCAATCCTCGGGCAAGAAAGAGGTCACCGCCGCCAATGTGCTGGTGGCCATTTTCGGCGAAAAGGAAAGCCACGCCGTCTATCTGCTTGGCAAGCAGACCATCACCCGCCTGGACGTGGTTAACTTTATCTCCCACGGTATTTCCAAGATTTCCGACGACGACGGTACCGAGAGTCAGAGCGAAGAAGATGTGGCGGTGGACGAGGGCGATACCTCCCCGCTGGACAAATACACCACCAATCTGAATCGTCTGGCTCGGGAAGGCCGGGTCGATCCCCTGATTGGTCGTGCCCAGGAGATCGAGCGCACCATTCAGGTGCTCTGCCGACGTCGAAAGAACAATCCCCTGTTTGTGGGCGAAGCCGGGGTGGGCAAGACCGCCCTGGCCGAGGGCCTGGCCCGGCGTATCGTGGACAAGGAAGTGCCGGAACCGCTGGCCGACAACACCATCTACTCGCTGGACCTGGGTGCCCTGATTGCCGGCACCAAGTATCGGGGTGACTTCGAGAAACGCCTCAAGGGTGTCATCGCTGATCTCAAGCGTCGCCCCGGATCTGTGCTGTTCATTGATGAGATTCACACCATTATCGGCGCTGGTGCGGCGTCCGGCGGTGTCATGGATGCCTCGAATCTCATCAAGCCGGTACTGACCAATGGTGATTTGCGCTGCATTGGCTCCACCACCTATCAGGAATACCGGGGCATTTTCGAGAAGGACCGGGCCCTGTCCCGGCGCTTCCAGAAAATTGATGTGCCCGAACCATCGGTTGACGAGACCGTGGAGATTCTCAAGGGCCTGCGAGGTCGCTTCGAGGAGCACCACGATGTGAAGTATCCGGAGCGCTCCCTGCGGGCGGCGGCGGAGCTATCGGCCCGTTACATCAATGATCGTTTTCTGCCCGACAAGGCCATTGACGTCATCGATGAGGCCGGCGCCAACATGCGCCTGCGCCCCGCGACCCGTCGGCGCAAGACCATTCACGTCTCCGACGTGGAGGACATCGTCTCCCGGATTGCGCGGATTCCGCCCAAGACGGTCTCTTCCACCGACAAGGATGTGCTCAAGAACCTGGAGCGCAATCTCAAGCTGGTCATTTACGGTCAGGACCGGGCCATCGAGACCCTGTCCTCGGCCATCAAGATGTCCCGTTCCGGGCTAGGGCAGCAGGACAAGCCCATTGGCTCCTTCCTGTTCGCCGGCCCCACGGGCGTAGGCAAGACCGAAGTGACTCGCCAGTTGGCGCAGGTCATGGGCATTGATTTCATCCGCTTCGACATGTCCGAGTACATGGAACGGCACACGGTCAGCCGCCTGATTGGCGCGCCACCCGGTTACGTGGGTTATGACCAGGGCGGTCTGCTGACCGAGGCGGTGACCAAAAAGCCCCATGCCGTCCTTTTGCTGGATGAAATCGAAAAGGCCCATCCGGAGGTCTTCAACATCCTCCTGCAGCTGATGGACCACGGCACACTGACTGATAACAACGGTCGCAAGGCGGATTTCCGCAATGTGGTGCTGGTCATGACCACCAACGCGGGCGCCCAGGAGCGGGCGCGGGCCTCGGTCGGCTTCGTCGCTCAGGACAACAGCAGTGACAGCATGGAGCTGATCCGCCGCATGTTCACCCCGGAGTTCCGCAACCGCCTGGATGCCATTGTCGAGTTCGAGAACCTGGACGAGCGCACCATTGCCCAGGTAGTGGACAAGTTCCTGATCGAGCTGGAAGCCCAGCTGGAAGAGAAGCGGGTGGGGCTGACCGTGGACGAGCCGGCTCGGGCCTGGTTGGCCGAGCGTGGCTACGATCCTCAGATGGGTGCGCGACCCATGGCCCGACTGATTCAGGACAGCATCAAGCGCCCGCTGGCGGAGGAGTTGCTCTTCGGCAGCCTGGTCCAGGGTGGCAGTGTCACGGTGACGGTCAAGGACGGCGAGCTGGATCTGGCGGTGAAGTCCGCGGAAGACGAGGCGGTGCTGGAGAAATAGCCGGCCGGTTT
>NZ_SLKM01000002.1:0-3020 GCF_007134575.1 Natronospira sp. | reverse complement strand
GACGCGCGTCCGAATTGCCGGGTCGAGGCCGCCGGTCTGCGCATCGACTGGTCGCGACAGTTCCTGGATGAGCACAGTCGGGGCGTGCTGCTAAGCCTTGCCGCTGAGGCCGGCTTTCATGAGGCCCGCCGCAAGCTGTTCAATGGCGAACGGGTCAATGAGAGCGAGCAGCGCGCGGCCATGCACATGGCTCTGCGCGGTGCCGGGGAACGGGATTGGCAGGTGGAGGGGGAAGTGGTCTCCACCCAGGTCAGGGCCGAACTTGAGCGTATCGAGAATTTTGTCGCCGCCCTGCGTGACGACGATCGGCTTGGTGCCACTGGCAAACCCTTCAGGAACGTGGTCAATATTGGCATCGGCGGCTCCCACCTTGGCCCGGAGGTGGTGACTCAGGCCCTGCCTGCCGCCGAGGGCGCACCCCGGGTGCATTTTCTCTCCAATGTGGATCCGGCCCAGTATCACCGGGTCATGGATGAGCTGGACCCTGAAACGACCCTCCTGGTCGTGGTCTCCAAGACCTTCACCAGCCGCGAGACCATGGTCAATGCCCGTCGAGCCCGGGAGTGGCTGGTCGCCGCGCTTGGCGAGAACGCCGTTGCCGATCATTTTGTCGCCGTTTCCGCCAATGCTCGGCGGGTCAATGAATTCGGAATCGACGAAACCCGGCTGTTCCGTTTCTGGGACTGGGTGGGGGGGCGTTTTTCGGTCTGGTCAGCGGCCGGCCTGGCGGCTGCCATTCATCTGGGTATGCCGCGATTCCGGGAAATGCTGGCCGGGGCCGCAGCCATGGATCGTCATTTTCTGGAAGCCGAGGATGCGGTCAATGCCCCCCTGATGCTGGGTCTGCTCGACGTGCAGTCCATTCGAGCTTTTGGCTGGTCGGCCTGGGCGGTGGTGCCCTACAGCGATCGCCTACGTCTTCTTCCCGCCTACCTGCAGCAGTTGGTCATGGAGAGCAACGGCAAGGGGGCCAATCAGCGCGGGCAGATGATCGAGGGTCAGACCGGACCGGTCCTGCTTGGCGGCACAGGCACCGATGCCCAGCACGCCTTTTTCCAGATGTTGCATCAGGGACCGTTGCCGGTACCGGTGGACTTCATTGCCAGTGCCTGCCCCCAAGGCGAGTCGACGGCGGATTGGGAGGGGCATCGAATCCTTCTGTCCAATTGTCTGGCTCAGGCCGAAGCCCTGGCCACTGGCAAGTCTCCTGAGCAGGTGGAAGCGGAACTTCGGCAGCAGGGCATGGATACTGATACCATCAGAAGGCTGGTGCCGCAGAAAAGCTTCAAGGGCAATCGACCCAGCACCCTGGTGCTGATGGACCGGCTGTCGCCGGTGCGTCTGGGTGCATTGATCGCTCTATATGAGCACCGGGTCTTCGTGCAGGCCTTGCTGTTCGGGATCAACCCCTTTGATCAAATGGGGGTGGAACTGGGCAAGACCCTGGCGGGCAGGATGGAATCGGTGTTGGCCGATGCAGACGCCCTTGCCGAAGACCCCATTGCCGAGGCGGCAGCGCAATGGATCCGCAGCCACTGGGAGCCCCCGTCGTGACGAGCAGCCGGGATCTGGCCTATCTGATTGCCATGGGACACCGCCGTTATCGCATGGCGGCGCGGGCGGCCGTGGACAGCCTTCTGGGACCCGGCCAGTTCCACGGTGACGTGGTCCTGTTTACTGACAAGCCCATGCGCATGCCCGGGAACGTGCGGGTGGTCGTCGTGGACGATCCCGATCTGCTGGCCCAGCCCAAGCGTCTCAAATTCCGGGTGGGCCGTTTCGTGGATCTGGCTGCCTATCACCGGGTGATGTTCTTTGATGCCGATCTGGTCAGCCGGGGTCCCATCGTGGAGCGCATTGCCGAGCCCCTGGATGCCGGTGGCATGGTCTGCACCGACGACATCGCGCAGACCGTGGACATGGGCTTGTGTTGCCGCTGTCTGGAGCCCGCCGAACTGGCCGAGCACGGTGGTCGCAGCCTGGGGGTCAATAGCGGCTTCTTTGCCGCCCGCGGCGATCTGATCCAGGGGTTTCTGGATGTCTGGGAAGGGATCGTGGATGACTGCGCCGATCGTGAAGGCGAAGGCTTTGACCAGCCCGGCTTGAACGCGGCCATGCTGCGAGCGGCACTGCCGGTGTCCATGGTCAGGGGACTCATGTGGTTTCCCCGCCGTGACCCGAAGGGACATTACTGCCTGCCCAATGCCCCGCTGGTGCATTTTCACGGTGCCGGACGCAGCTGGAGCCGGACCTTCCGGATGCGGGCCTTTGCCCGTGATGCCATTGCCGGACGGCGTCTTGCTTAAGCGTTTCTAAGGAACCTCTGGTCAGAGGTTTCCTAAACGCCTTCAGGGCCCGAGCATGATCAGCTCGCCCGACCGGGTGACCAGAGCGATGCGCCGCCCTGGCAAAACCAGTGGTGACGCCCCCAGGCTGTCCCCGGTTTCCAGGCGCCAGAGCACGCTGCCGTCACCTTTGTCGAGGGCGGTGAGGCTGCCGTCGCGGGCGGCCACCAAGAGTCCATTGCCGCCCAGCACCGGTCCGGCGCTGATCCAGTGATCGGCGACCCGGCGTTGCCAGATGCGCAGACCCAGGTCCTCGCGCAGGGCATAGATCCGGCCACTGCGATCCGCCACGAAGATCTCATCACCGTCCACCGCCAGTGGCGCGCCGATGTCGGCGGCCGTGTCAAAATGCCAGTTTTCCACCCCGACGCTGAGAAACAGGGATCTGACCCGGCCATTGAGATCGCCGAAAAAGCCGAATTGCCCCTGAATCGCGACGCCCCCGTAGACCGCTTCATCTGTCTGGTATTCCCAGCGCTCCTCGCCGCTGCCCAGGTCCAGGCCCACGATGCGGCCGCGGCTGGTGCCCACAAATACCCGCCCGTCACCTTCGGCGGCAGCGGCATGAATGGAGCCGCCCGTGTCGGTGCGCCAGTATCGGTGCCCATCGTCCCGGTCGAGCAGGCTCACCCGGCCGGATACATCGGCCACCACGATGCCCAGGTCGGTGGCTTG
>NZ_SLKM01000212.1:0-3060 GCF_007134575.1 Natronospira sp. | reverse complement strand
GCCGTGGCAATGGTGGCGAAATTGTCGTCTGCCAGCACGATCTCCGATGCCTCGCGGGCGGCGGCCGTGCCCTTCTGTCCCATGGCTACACCCACGTCCGCGCTGCGCAGGGCCGGCGCGTCATTGACCCCATCCCCGGTCATGGCAGTGACCTGCTCCCGGGACCGCAGGCCCCGGACCAGGCGCAGCTTGTCGTCGGGGCTGAAGCGGGCGAAGACATCCGTGTTCATGGCGGCCTCGGCGACCGCGTCGTCATCCAGGGACTGGAAGTCCTTGCCGTTCATGCCGCTTTGGCCATCGCCGATGCCGAGCTGGCGACCGATGGCCAGGGCGGTACCCAGGTGGTCGCCGGTGATCATCTTGACCCGGATCCCGGCCCGGTGACAGTCGGCTACCGCCTGGATGGCCTCGTCCCGGGGTGGGTCCTCCAGGGCGATCAGACCGAGCAGAATCAGCTCTTCATCAATATCCGATTCGTCCAGGGTGGTCATGTCCGAAGCAACCGATTTCATCGCCAGTGCCAGGGTGCGTTGACCCCGCTCGGCAAAGGCGTCCTGTCGAGCTTGCCAGTCCCGGACGTCGAGGGCCTGCCGGCTGCCATCGGCGGCCAGGGCCTGGCCGCAGCGTTCAAGCAAGAGTTCCGGGGCCCCCTTGACCAGGATCAGGCCCTTGCCGTGGTGATCGTGGTTGAGCGTGGCCATGTAGCGGCGCTCGGACTCGAAGGGGATGGCATCGGTACGGGGCCACTCGCGCTTGCAGTGACTGCGATCCAGTTGCGCCTTTTCCGCCAGCACCAGCAGGGCCGCTTCCATGGGGTCGCCGCTGATCCGCGTCCCTTCTTCGGTGCGCTCCAGGCCGGCTTCATTGCACAGACATCCCCCCAGCAGGAGCTTGTCCAGGGCCTGGTCATCCTCCCCGGGGCGCTCCAGCCGACCCTCGGCGGTATAGCCGGAGCCGCTGACCGGATATTCGCCCCCCAGCGTGGCCAGGGCCCGCACGGTCATTTCATTGCGGGTCAGGGTACCGGTCTTGTCGGAGCAGATGACGGTGACCGAGCCCAGGGTTTCCACCGCCGGCAGCCGCCGCACAATGGCCTGGCGGCGGGCCATGATCTGGACTCCCATGGCCAGGGTGATGGTGATGATGGCGGGCAGGCCTTCCGGGATGGCGGCCACCGCCAGGCTGACGGCGGCGAGAAACATTTCGGCGGCGGCCATGTCCCGCCAGAATACACCCAGGATGAAGACCAGCGCCGCGAGTGTCAGGATTACTACCGTCAGTTGATGCCCGAACTGGTCGATTTTTTTCAGCAGCGGTGTGCTGATCGATTCCACATCCTCGGTGGCCTGACGAATCCGGCCCAGTTCGGTGTTTTCACCGGTGGCCACCACCACGGCGCGGACCTGACCGGAGGCTACCAGGGTGCCGGACCAGAGCATGCTGCTGCGATCCGCCAATACCGCGTCGCCTTCCACCGAGTCGCTTCCCTTGTCCACGGGGACTGACTCACCGGTGAGGCTGGATTCATCTGCCCGCAGTCCCCGGGCCTTGAGGATGCGCAGGTCGGCGGGGATTCGGTCACCGCTTTCCAGCAGCACCACATCTCCCGGCACCAGTTCGGCGGCGTCGATCTCACGGCTCTCGCCCTGGCGTATCACCCGTACGCGGGTCACCAGCAGCTTGCGGATACTGTCCATGGCGCGTTCGGCGCGCCCTTCCTGTATGAAGCCGATCAGGGCGTTGATTACCACCACGCTGAAGATGACGGCTGCATCCAGCCAATGGCCCAGCAGCACGGTGATGACACCGGCTGCCAGCAGGACGTATATGAGGACGTTGTTGAACTGGCGCAGGAAACGGCGCAGGGGGCTCGGCCGCTGAGATTCCCGAAGGCGGTTTTCGCCATATTGATCGAGCCGTCGAGCGGCCTCGTCGGGACTCAGGCCTTCGTTGCCTGAGGCCAAGGCCTCGAGTACCTGCTCCTTGGTCTCGGCGTGGGGACGGGCAATGGACTGTTCCTGCATGAACGGCCTTGTCCTTCGTTGGGTTTTATCAGCTTGTGATTATGTCCGATGGAGAAGGCAAGAGAAAGGTGGCCCGGGAATCAATCGATGGTTCCCAGGGAATGATCTACAGTGGCTCAGGCCTGTGCAGCGCAAAGCCCTGGGCACGATGGATGCCGATTTCCCGCAAGGGCGCCAGCAGTTCAGGGCGTTCCACGAACTCGGCCACCGTCTGCATGCCCATGGTCTGGCCGATGCGCTGCATGGCTTCCACCATCGCCCGGTCCTCGGGGTTCTTGTCCAGCTTGCGAATGAAGCTGCCATCGATCTTGAGGCAATCGAATTGCATGTTCCGCAGATAGCCGAATGAGGACAGACCACTGCCAAAGTCATCCAGGTGAATTTCGCAACCAAGCTGGCGGAGCTCCCGGAACAGGGCATTGGCTCTTGCATAATGGGTCATGGCGGCGGTTTCGGTGATTTCGAAGGCGAGCCGCTCGCCCTTGATACCGTAGTGACGACAAGACTGGCGAATGAAGCTGAACAGCTCGGAATCATCCAGGGTAAGACCTGACAGGTTGATGGAGAGCATTTCACCTGTGCAGAGACCATCGGCCAGGTGCCGGAGAACCCGGTCGATTACCCATCGATCCAGATCTGGCATGATTTCGTAACGTTCCGCGGTGAGGATGAAGTCCTGCGGCAGGATCAGTTCACCCTCCTCATTACGCATTCTGAGCAACACTTCTCGACGGGCTTGACCTTCTTGGTTCAGGGGGATGATTCGTTGCCCGAAGAGCAGGAAGCGGCCTTCCTTCAGTGCATGGCGCAGACGTTCGAACCAGCCGATCTCCTGATGCCGCACTCGCAGCAGCTGATCGTCTGCATCATAAACCCTGACCTGGTTCCGTCCGCTTTCCTTGGCGGCATAGCAGGCCAGGTCCGCCTGCCGCAGCAGCTCCGCGCTGGACTCTTCGCCACCGGAAAAATGGACCAGGCCAATGCTGGCCCCGACATCGAAGTGGCGGTCCTCTACCCGGAATTGAAAATGGCGCAG
>NZ_SLKM01000199.1:0-11862 GCF_007134575.1 Natronospira sp. | reverse complement strand
CGAAGCCGACGCATGGCCATGGCAACGGCCCCGTCGGTGTCGCCCCGCATTAGCCGTCTTGGAATTTCCCGCGACAGCGGAAGATGGGTGCCCGGCTCGGTCAGCTTGCAGCGCTCGAGCTGTTCGTCGGTGGCGAACAATGGCTTGAGCAGGCGGTAGGCCACGGGCAGTGGGGCCGTCTCGGGCTCGTCCTGGAAGTCATATCGGGGCAGGCGGACGAGCGCCAAGCCTCGCATGAGTTCATCGAGGCGTCTTTCATGAACATCGCCCGCCAGCCAAGCACTGATGGCCCCAAGCGACGCGTTGCATCGCCCTCGCAGCGGCTTATCGGGATGATCTTCCTGTTCGGCAACGATCAACCGTCGCACCAGAGTGCGGGCTAGTCCCTGTGCGGGCCCGCCGTGGCCCAGCGTGACATCCTGGTCGTGTTCCTCGTCCCACTCCGGCCAGTCAAGGTCCTTCTCTGGGGCAATATGTCGCCGAAAATACTGGCGATAGATCCAGTGACCACCTTTGGCCTTGAGACGGGCATGGAGCCCGGCTACTGCGGCCGCTATTTGAAATTCTGTACTATTGTCGTTGGTATGAGTAAACCAATCCTCGGATAATTGGGGGATTGGGGAACAGCTTTCTCTTGCCTTTGGTCTAGCTGCCAGATACTGGTGAATACCGCCCAAGACCCTAAGCAGAGGTTCAATCGGTGGTGTCTGGCCGTCTGGGTTTGTGCTCAATTCGAATGCATGCTTGTCCAATCGACTAGATAGGCTAATGATCTGACTGGTAGGCTGCGTTCGAGTAGTTTTTGCAAATGAGAGCCACCAGTTTCTATGATCCAGGTCTTCCAATAGGTCAGCTGAGCTATTTCTCTTGACAGGAATTCTGTCCATTGGGACTGCGAGCACGCTCAGGCCAAATCGTTTCGCAATCACATGTCGTTGAAATGCGACTATACCGCGGTCAACTCCTAAAGTGCTTATAGCTCGTGCAAAATCGAGTCCATTCCTTACTGGGTTTCCCCTTAGACTTACACGGCCCTCCGATAGAAACGCCCTAACCTCCATATATGTCATTTTGTTCTTCCAGATGGGCATCCAGATTTCCGCACGCAAATCACCTTCATCAGGAATTGATGTGTTCCCACTAGTTGATCCAATAAATTCGACTGTGAACGGGAAACTAGCCCTGGATGGCGAGATTTCATCGTGCCGCCTTGTGGCAGAGGATGTAAGCATCAGGGTTCCTTCAAGGAGGAGAAGATAGCTCCAGGGGTTGGTTTGTACGGACGCAGAAAATGAAGAGGACTGGTTGGGTCCACCAGAGTCGAATGGTGAGAATTGGCCTGGTGTTTGACTAGAGTGAGTAGCAGGTACTTTGGCTCCAAAAAGAGCAGAATTTACTAACCCGGGTTCATTCGCCTCTAACAGGCAGCGAACTACTTGTTGGGAAAACCCGGATACATAGCTACCGCTTCCCTCGTTTCCACCGGTGCCAAGTAATGGCGGGAACCGTCGGCTGTCCGTCGTCAATACGTAACAAGCATCTAGCCAATCAACGATGTTATCCGGAAGTTCGGCGCGACATAACTCCATAAGCCGAAGCTTTCCTTCGTCGCTTGGTTTATCGTTGAATCCAAACCTGATTAATAGGTCTTTCACTGAATAAATTACTTCCCGGAAATCACGGAGACGGGGTGTGCTAGACCGTTCAATTGCCTCTAAGGCAGATCGAGCAGCATTCTCGGAAGAGCCGGAATAGAAACCAGATCTCGCGCCCCAGGGGGCTACCAATGGAGTGGGCTGATATCGGTCAGTGAAGAAACTAACGAGTTCATCTTCGTCCAGGCTAGTTTCGATGATTAAGTCGTTGCCCTCCCATCTGGCACAGGCAGATGGGTCTTTTTGTTCCGCGATTATCCGGAATACCCCAAGTCCCTTTAGATAAGAGGCAAGGGGAGTGGTGTGGCAGCCGTTCAATAGGATTTCATTCTTCATGGTGAGTGCTCCTCCTCACGGCTGGCTCGCCAGTCGGCGATGCGTACCAGGGCTTCGAACCAGGCGAGCTTGAATGGGCCGTGTTCATCAAGCAGTTGGCGTGTCCGTTCGGTCCATGACGGGCCCTGGGGACCGCGGCCCAGTTTCATCAGGTCCAGTCGAAGTTCGGTTTCCGGGACGCTTTGGCCATTGAGGCGAAGTGGGGGCAGGCGGTCCCCTTCCCAGACCCCGCGGGCAAACAGGCGTTGACCGCCCGGCGGGGCGTTTTCATTGGGCAGCGCCCGCAGGCCAAGCCGTACCTTGCCGTGATGGGCGGCGATCAGATAGGCGATCAGGTCGCGCTGGGGATGGTCGCTCTGGTGTTCCAGCCAGGCCAGTGCCGAGGCGAGCTCATGGCGAAAGCCCCGGCGTTGCTGTTTCGTGCCGTCCTCATTGCGAACGTGAAAATTCGGACGGCCCCCGCGAGGCGACTTGGCCCAGGGGCCGCCGTCACCCGGGGCGTCGTCACCGGTGATGGCGTTCTGGAAGGCTTCATGGGCCTTGCCTACATCATGCCAGCGGCCAGCCGTGGCGATGATCTCGGCGAGGGCTTCGTCCTGTTCGAGCTTTTCGGCCAGGTCGGCGCCAGCGGCATCCACATCCTGCAAGTGTTCTGATAGCGGCACATAGCGCTTCATGACTGTCATGTCGTCACTGCCCTGGGATTCGGCTAGGATCGCGGTATCCATTTGGATGGGCTCGACGAAGCTCTTGCTGTCCGTGGCGTCGAAGCCGGCCGTGGCGGTGTAGCCACCGGCTCGGCTTTGCAGTAGGAGCTGCTGGCCGGGACGAATCCGATCTTTTCTGACGGGCTCCCATCGTTCGGAAAGCGGATCCCATATCCAGGCCTTGCGTTTGCTCAAATAATCCTTGAGCTGGCCCAGGCCCACCGGGCAGAGTTCTTCCCGGGTTGGTGCCGGCTGTTCGCCGGGGTCGTCCTCGAAATCCCGCCAGAAGACCTGGGACTGGGCCTGGCCCGGGTCACGAATGTAGGCGGAGATGTCCACATCAAAGCCGCTCAGGTCCGGGTCCGTGTTGAACAAATCGATCAGATCCCGGCGGCGGATTACGCGGCGAATGCCTGTTGCGGCATCCACCGCTGGCAGGTCGCCGGGGCTGGCGGATTCGATGGCGGACAACTGCTCTCTAGCGGCCAGTAGATCCTCCATCTCGTAAGGCAGGGCCTCCTTGCTCTCTTCTTCGATGTCGATCCAGTAAATCGTCGCTTCTGGATGTTCTCCGCCCCGGTTGCAGCGGCCGAAGCGTTGGACCAGGGAAGACCAGGGGGCAAGTTCGGTGAATAGGACCCGGCTGGAGATGTCCACACCGGCCTCCACCGCCTGGGTGGCCACGATGATTCGCCCCTCCGCCGGAGTTTCCGCGCGGATGGCCGACTCGATCTCGTCCCTTTCCGGGGGCCTGAAGCGGGCGTGCAGGAGCAGCGGTGCTGTCTCCATTTGCTTGGCCAGGGCGGCATGGAGTGCCTGGGCGCGTTCAACCCGATTAAGGATTACCAATGTCTGGGAACCGGGCTGATGCTCTTCCAGGATTTCCTGTGCCAGCCCCTTGATATAGGCGGCGGCTTTCGATTTGCGGTTGTCCGCCGTCAGCCGTGTCCGGGCGGGCTGAAGTTTCTTTTTCGCTGTAAGACGCTGGGTGACCTGATCATGCCGGCGGTCCTCGTCGTTGAGCGATAGCCAGCCCAGCGTTTCCAGGTGTGGCCGAAAGTCCACGGTATCCAGCCAGTTGCGATGCAGGGTGGCAGAGGCCCACAGGCTGCGGGTGGACCGTTGGGTCCGCAGCGTGCGGCGAAAGGCTTCCAGCTGGGTGGAGGTGGGCAGGGCGGCGCCCATGAGCTGGATTTCGTCATACACCCACAGCGCATCGTTGTGGAGCAGTCCGAAATGCACAGGCCACTGGTAGCGACTCATGCCATAGCCGCGCATCAGAGCGCGGGACAGCAGCATGTCCTGTGTACCGATCAGAATGGATTCTTCCTCGGGGTAGGATGCCCAAGTGGCGGTCCGAAGCGAGGGTTCCCCACCCATCAACAGGTGTGTGGAGACCTTGCCATCACCCGGCTCGCCCAGCAGGTCGAGTGCGGCCAGCCACTCGCGGATATTTCGGTGGGTTTGTTCCACTAGTACACGCATGGGCAGACACCAGACGAGCCGCCGGGGCATGTCCGTTTCCCCCTTTTCACGCCGGCGGTACAGCCAGCCCAGCGTGACCGCCGCCGTTTTGCCCAGACCGGTGGGGATGTCCAGGACCTCCGGCCAGTCGTCCTCCGCTAAACGGCTCTGGTAAGGGTAGGGTGTGGGTAGTCCCGTTGCTTGCCGGAAGAAGGATTCGAAATCTTTCACGGCGTTCTCCGAAAGTCTGTTTTCAGTTCAGTGTATTTGCTCAGGTGTCTCACCGAATGACACAGCGGGTATGAGTCCGCGATTGGCGTTATCACCAGGTTTGTGGCTACAATTGAGAAATGTGGCCACAAAGAGAGCTGGGTGATGGATGTATCAATCCGTGAGCTGAAGAACCATTTGTCCGAGTACCTGCGGCGTGTCCAGGCCGGCGAGGAGATTACCGTGACCTCGCGGGGGCGCGCCGTGGCACGGCTGTCGGCGGTTATCGGCCGGGAGGGCCGGGCGGAAAGCGATGAGGCGCTGGCGGCTCGGGTGCGGGCGCTTCCGGGTGTCAGGGCGGCCCTTGGTAAGAGGGTGAAGCTCCCCGAAAGACCGCTGGATTGGCCCGGCGGCGGACCATCTCTTTCCGAGCTGATATTGGAGGATCGGGATTGATTCTCTATCTGGATACCTCCGCTCTGGTAAAGCTGTACGTTAAGGAGCCGCATTCCGATGAAGTGCGGTCCTTGGTTCAGAAGGCGTCTCTGGTGGCCACGCATGTTATTGCCTATCCCGAGGCACGAGCCGGATTTGCAAAGGCGTGGCGGATGGGGCGGATAAGTGACGATGTATTGACGCAGCTCGTGGTTTGGTTGGACGAAGGTTGGGGGGGCTTCGATGTCATCAGTGTCGATGAGCCACTGGCGCGTCGTGCGGGGGTGCTGGCCGATACCTTTGGCTTGCGAGGCTACGATAGTGTTCATCTGGCCGCTGCGGAGAAACTCGCGGCAGGGGCTGGCGACGGGCGTCTGTGTTTTGTGTGTTTTGATACGTCTCTGACGCGGGCTGCGGAAGGCCTTGGATTGAAGACTCCGTGGTGACGAAAGAGCGGGTTCGGGGTGTTTCATGCTGTGCCTCCCTTGGCCCTGCTCCATTTACCGCTCCCCGCCGAGTATCTGTCTGCCGCACTGACCAGTCTTTCACGTACCCGCTTGCGCAGTAATTCTGGGGCAAGTACTTCCACTTCCGCGCTCCAAGCCAGGATTTCCCGAATCAGCTCGGTGGGGTCGCCATAGGGAATCTGCAGCTCGTAGTGCCCATCCTTCCATTGCCCGATCTGGTCGGGGGTGCCAGCGCTGCTCGGCGGCCCAGCGGGCCGCTTCCGGCGTGAAGCGCAGCACCGCCCAATGGTCTGCGGGCCGGTGAAGATGCCGAAATTGGCTTCCAGTTGCCGGTCCAGGGTGGCCGGGTCGATATCCAGGGCCGGCGTCTTGTCGGGCCTCGGGTCGCGGATGCGGTCCAGGGAGAACAGGCGCAGGTCGTCGGCATCGTGGCAGTGAGCGGCCAGGTACCAGTTATTGCGGTAGTGGATGAGGCGCTGCGGGCTGACATGGCGCTGCCTCATTTCGTCCCGGCTGCGTGAGCGGTAATCGAAGTGAAGCCGTTTGCGGTGGAGCACGGCTTCGGCGGCCTGGCCGAAGGCTTCGGTTTCCAGATGGCGGTGGGCGATGGGGCGGACCTGGATGCGCTGGTCGAGGGTTTCGGGGTCGAGGCCACCCTGGCCGAGGAGCTGGCGGATGCGGGTCTTTAAGGGGCCGATGTAGGGTTTGAGCAGGCCGGGCTGGATGGATTCCAATAGCTGCTCGGTGGCCAGCAGGCCGTGGAGTTCGCTGGGATTGAGCCAGAGACCGGGTAGTTCGAAGCGGTTCATCAGCATCCATGCTTTTGGGGGCTACCTTGTCCAGCATAGACGATGGGCGTGGTGTTTCAAGGTGGGTGAGACAGCGCGGGTGTTACGGTTTTTTTCGGGTGAGGGTTACTCTGGCTTTATGCTGCGCTGGCCGCGCTTGTTCCGGTTCTGGGCAAGCCGTTCGGCCAATTCCCCCATTTCCTCAACGGCCCGCATCTTTTCGTACAGGCTCAGTTTGCGCCAGCGACGCAATTGTTCCCGCCGTGCACCTTCCCAGGTAGTCTTGCTCCAGTCGATCTCATCCTCAAGCCGCGACATGATCGTTACTCCTTATTGTCACGCTGCTCGTGAAGAATGCGTAGGTGTTCAACATCGTCCAGGTCTCGCGGGCGGCCTACTGCCTCCTTCATAGTGATCAATGTCTCCAGGGAGACCAAGGGAGCTTCGATTCCGGGTGTCAGCGTTTCCCGGAGTGCTCGATTGTATTCTTGTGAGAAATCAAAGGGATGTTCGACAAAGATATCGATGGGTGTTTCCGGGTGGGCATCACTGAACAGCTGGAAGACTTTCATGCCCTTGTCCCTTGCCCAGCTTTCGCGGGTTTCACGGTCGGCGAAATCTTCGGCCTTCACCGGGATGGTGGGGCGATAGCCCAGGTCTTCCAGTGCTTTTATGGCGGCAAGGATGTTGTCCGGGGCCAATTCGATGACCAGGTCCGCGTCCTTGGTATAGCGAAGATAGCCATGGGCATTTACCGCCAGGCCGCCGGCGACCAGGTAGCGGACTCCCGCCTCGTTGAGGGCGGCAATGATGGCTTCGAGGCTGTGAACGCGCATGGTCCAAGCATACAACAAAAAAGGCCGGTCACTGGGACCGGCCTTTTTGGTCTAGCTGTGCGCGGGACTGGCTCAGGAAGCCATGTCCTTCAGGCGGGCATTGAGGCGGCTCTTGTGGCGAGCGGCCTTGTTCTTGCTGATGATGCCCCGGGTGGCCATGCGATCCAGATAGGGCACGGCAGCCTTGTAGGCTTGTTCGGCCTTGGCCTTGTCACCGGCTTCAATGGCCTTGATGATTTGCTTGATGCCGGTGCGCATGCGAGAACGCATGCTGGCATTGTGCTTGCGGCGCTCTTCGGCCTGACGGGCGCGCTTCTTTGCGGACTTGATGTTAGCCAAGACTAGCTCCTGATAATTCTGCTGACGCTCGGGGTTGTCGCGGCGCACGCGCGCGCGGTTTCGGTGACAGGGTCGCCGAAAGCCGCGTATCATGCGGAAAAACCGCGCGCCTGTCAAGGCCGGCAGGTGGCGTGAACGGTTCCCAGTGAACAGTGAACAGAGGGTGCCGGCCGGGGCCGAGTGCCATTGTCTGAACGAAGGGGTCAAGTTGCAGCGTTTGACTAGAAAAAACAATAACCTAGCCAGGTTTTCGGTAGCCCACTGCGCTGTGAGGTGGTCGCCGCGCCTGCCATTTGGCACGGCCCCCGCTGTTCACTGGGAACTGGGAACTGTTCACTCCAGGCCCGGCGAGGGCAGGGCATGAGTCTGCTGCGCTCCACCGGTCTGGTCGGCGGCATGACCCTGCTCTCCCGGGTACTGGGATTCGTCCGCGATGTGGTCTTTGCCCGCTTCTTCGGGGCCGGGCCGGTCATGGACGCCTTTTTCGTGGCCTTCAAGATCCCCAATTTCATGCGGCGGCTGTTTGCCGAGGGGGGATTTTCCCAGGCCTTTGTGCCGGTGATCGGCGAGTATCGCAGCCAGCGTGAACATGCCGAGGTGCAGGCGCTGGTGGACCGGGTGGCGGGTATCCTGGGGGCGGTACTGGTGCTGATTACCCTGATCGGGGTGGTGGCAGCGCCGGTATTGATTCTGATTTTCGCCCCCGGTTTCGACGGCGAGGACGGCCGCCGGGAGCTGGCCACGGCCATGCTGCGCTGGACCTTTCCCTATCTGCTGTTCATCTCCCTGGTGTCCCTGGCGGCCGGGATTCTTAATACCTACAACCGCTTCGGGGTGCCGGCCTTTACACCGGTCCTGCTTAACGTTTGCCTGATCGGGGCGGCGGTCTGGCTGGCCCCCTATTTCGACGAACCGGGCATGGCCCTGGCGGTCGGTGTGTTTGCGGCGGGGGTGGCTCAGTTACTGTTTCAGATTCCCTTTCTCAAGCATTTGCGCCTGCTGCCCCGGCCGCGCTGGGATCCGAAACATGAGGGTGTCAGGCGCATCATGCGCCTGATGGCGCCGGCCCTGTTTGGCTCCTCGGTGGCCCAGATCAATCTGGTGATCGACACCATCATCGCCTCCTTTCTGGTGGCCGGCAGTGTGAGTTGGCTGTATTACTCCGACCGCCTGATGGAGTTTCCGCTGGGGGTGTTCGGCATTGCCCTGGCCACGGTAATCCTTCCCGGCCTGTCGGCGCGATACGCGGAAAAAGACCCCAAGGCCTTTTCCGATACCCTCGACTGGGCCCTGCGTCTGGTCTGGCTGGTGGCGGTGCCGGCGGCGGTGGGGTTGTTCTGTCTGGCCGGCCCCATGCTCTCGACCCTGTTCCAGTATGGCGAATTTACGGCCCATGACACTCGCATGGCGGCCTGGAGCCTGATGGCCTATGCCTTCGGTCTGGTGGGCTTCACGCTGGTTAAGGTGCTGGCCCCCGGCTATTTCGCCCGCCAGGACACCAAGACACCGGTCAAGGCCGGGGTGGTGGCCATGGTCTCGAACATGGTGCTGAATCTCGCGTTCGTGCTGCCGATGGTGATGACCGGATTCGTCGCCCCGCACATGGGCCTTGCCCTGGCAACGGCGATCGCCGCCTTCATCAATGCCGGTCTCCTGTATATGGGGCTGCGCCGTCGCGGCGTATACCGGCCCGGGCCGGGCTGGGCCTCGTTGTTCTTCAAGGGGCTGGTGGCCAATGGGGTAATGGCCGCGGTGGTGCTGTGGCTTGCCGGCCCACTGGCGGATTGGCTGGATGCGGGCGTCTGGGAGCGGGTGGGGCTGCTGGCGGTCTGCATTGGCACCGGGGCCCTGGTTTATGGACTGGTACTCTTGCTGCTGGGGCTCCGGCGGCGGCATGTGATGGCCTGACGGCGGCCGATAGTTGATATAATGCCCCGTTTTGCATTACGGGAAGCCTGGACTTGCGGCTGATACGCGGACGGCAACATTTGAGCCACGCCCGTCGGGGCGGAGCGGTGACCATCGGCAATTTCGATGGCGTGCATCGCGGTCATCGGGCCATGCTGGAACGGGCGCGGGCTACCGAGCCTGCCGGTCCGCTGACGGTGATCAGTTTCGAACCGCGGCCGCTGGATTATTTCCTGGGTGAGCGGGCGCCAAGCCGGGTGGTCGGCTTCCGTGATCGCCATGAGCTGTTGGCCGAGGCCGGGGTGGATCAGTTGCTGCTTCTGCGCTTTGATGCCGCCCTGGCCGGAATGAGCCCCCGGGCCTTCGAACAGGATGTCCTGCAGCAGGGTCTGGCCCCGGCCTATCTCCTGATCGGGGATGATTTCCGCTATGGCCGGGACCGGGCCGGCGATGCAGACAGTCTGGCCGCGACGGCCGCGGATCAGGGTTTTCGCCTGGAGGTGATGCCCACGGTGGAAGGGCAGGGTGCCCGGGTGTCCAGTACCCGCATCCGCCGTCACCTGGAGCTGGGTGAGACCCGTCAGGCCGCGGCCTTGCTGGGTCAGTGGCCGCGAGTCACGGCGCGGGTGCGCCGGGGGCGGCAACTGGGGCGAACGCTGGGTTATCCCACCGCCAATCTCGCCGTCCACGAGCGGCTGGCGGCTCGGGACGGGGTTTACGCCGTGCAGGTCGAGGGGCTGGACAAGGCCGAACCCCTGCCGGCGGTGGCCAGTCTGGGGCGGCGACCCACGGTGGATGGTCGCAGGCGATTGCTGGAGGTTCATCTCTTCGATTGGCAAGGTGATCTCTACGGACGCCATCTGCGGGTCCGCCTGATTCGCCACTTGCGCGACGAGGAACGATTCGAGGATCTGTCGGCCCTGCGCCGCCAGATGGATGAGGACAGCCGGGCGGCGCGAGCCGTTTTGGCGGAAGAACAAGTGCCGGTGACATGACCGGCGAATTCACAGTTGATTGTTAGGGTGAAACGGTGACCGACTACAAGTCCACGCTCAATCTGCCCAAGACCGACTTCCCCATGCGCGGCAACCTGGCCAAGCGCGAGCCGGACATGCTGCGGGAATGGGAAGACAGTGGTCTCTATCAGAAGATTCGGGAGCGTTTTCGCGGGCGGCCCAAGTTCATCCTTCCGGATGGCCCGCCCTATGCCAACGGCGACATCCACATCGGTCATGCCGTCAATAAGATTCTCAAGGACATGGTGGTCAAGTCCCGCACCCTGGAGGGCTTTGACGCCCCGTATGTGCCGGGTTGGGACTGCCACGGCCTGCCCATTGAACTGAAGGTCGAGGCCAAGGTGGGCAAGGTCGGTGACAAGGTCGATGCCCGCGACTTTCGCCAGGCCTGCCGGGATTACGCTCATGAGCAGATCGACCGTCAACGCACGGATTTCAAGCGCCTGGGCGTGCTCGGTGACTGGGACCGGCCCTATCTGACCATGAACCCGCAGTACGAGGCCGACCAATTGCGGGCTTTCGGCAAGATGATTGAGCGCGGCCATCTCTACAAGGGCTACAAGCCGGTGCACTGGTGCATGGACTGCCGCTCGGCCATGGCCGAGGCCGAGGTCGAATACCAGGAGCACACCTCGCCGGCGGTGGATGTCCGCTTCCCGGTGACCGACAAGGCCGAGCTGGCCAAGCGTTTCGGCCTCGCGGCCGAGGCCGTCGATGCCCCGGCCTTCCTGCCCATCTGGACCACCACGCCCTGGACCATTCCGGCCAACCGGGCCGTGGCCCTGAGTCCGAAGCTGGAATATGGCCTCTATGCGGCCACCGGCCCCAATGGTCGCGAGATCACCGTGCTGCCGGTGGAAATGGTGGATACCGTGCTTGAGCGCTGGGGCTTTGGTGGTGCGGAGCGTCTGGCGGTCGCCGCCGGCAGTGAGCTGTTGCGCTTGTCCTTGCAACACCCCTATCTGGATCGCCAGGTGCCGGTGGTGCTTGGCGATCACGTCACCACCGAGTCCGGTACCGGGGCTGTGCACACCGCCCCCGGCCACGGCCAGGAAGACTATCTCATGGGCCTGGAGTACGACCTGCCCATGGACCATCAGGTCAATGAAAACGGCGTGTTCACCGACGAGGCCGAGCACATCGCCGGCGAGCATGTCTTCAAGGCCAACCCCAAGCTGGTGGCCCTGCTGGAAGAGCGCGGCATGCTGCTGCACCATGAAAAATACCAGCACAGCTACCCCCACTGCTGGCGGCACAAGACGCCGGTGATCTTCCGGGGGACACCCCAATGGTTCGTGAGCATGGATCGCGGCGGCATGCGTCAGGCGGCGCTGGATGAAATTGGCAAGGTGAAGTTCACTCCCGACTGGGGCGAAGGCCGTATCCGCGCCATGGTGGAAAACCGTCCCGATTGGTGTATTTCCCGTCAGCGTAGCTGGGGGGTTCCCATTGCCCTGTTCCTGCATCGGGAAACGGGTGAATTGCACCCCAAGACGCCGGAATTGCTGGAAGCGGTTGCCAAACGGGTCGAGAAGGAAAGCATTGATGCCTGGTTCGAGCTGGACCCGGCCGAGCTGTTGGGCGATGAAGCCGACAATTACGAAAAGGTCACCGACATTCTCGATGTCTGGTTTGATTCCGGCATGGTGCATTTCTGTGTACTGGACCGTCACGAGGATCTGCAGGTGCCGGCCGATCTTT
>NZ_SLKM01000288.1:0-3067 GCF_007134575.1 Natronospira sp. | reverse complement strand
GGAAGAATGACCCCAAGGCGGGCCGCGAGGCCCAGCGCTACGAGAACCCCATCCCTTCCCGGGAATACATCCTGAAGGTCATGGAAGAGCTGGGCGAGCCCCAGGACTTTGATGATCTGGTTGAACAACTGGGTCTGGTAGAGCCGGAGGAGGTGGAAGCCCTGGGATTCCGCGTCCGGGCCATGATCCGTGACGGTCAACTGATCACCAACCGCCGTGGCGCCCTGTGCCTGGTGGATCGGGTGGGCCTGGTCACCGGCACGGTGGTGGGTCACCGGGACGGTTTCGGCTTTTGCACCCCGGACGACGGCGGCGCCGATGTCTTCATGCCTCCCCGCGAGATGCGCGAGATCATGCATGGTGACCGTGTGGCGGTGCGTGTTGTGGACGTTGACCGCAGAGGCCGTTCGGTGGGCTCCCTGGCGAGGATTCTGGAGCGCAATACCGAGGATTTGATTGGCCGTTATTTCGAAGAGTCCGGCATCAGTTATGTGGTGCCGGATAACAGCCGCTTCAGTCAGGATCTTTTTGTTCCCCCGGAGAAGCGGGGTGGCGCCAGGCACGGACAGATCGTGCGGGTGGTACTGGAAATGTATCCCTCCCGCCGCAACCAGCCCATCGGCCGGGTGGAACAGATTCTCGGTGATCACCGGGATCCGGGCATGGAAATCGATATTGCCGTGCACTCTCACGGTCTGCCGCGGGAATGGCCGGAGGGCGTGGAAGCCGAGGCCCAGCGCTTCGGTGGTTCGGTGTCCGAACAGGCCAAGGCCGGACGCAAGGACTTCCGCGAGCTGCCGCTGGTGACCATTGATGATGAGACCGCCAAGGATTTTGACGACGCGGTCTTCTGCGAGAAGACCGACAAGGGCTTTCGTCTCCTGGTCGCCATTGCCGATGTTGCCGAGTATGTGCAGCCGGACAGCGCCCTGGATCAGGAGGCCTGGCGGCGAGGGACATCCGTCTACTTCCCGGGGCATGTCATCCCCATGTTGCCGGAAGTGCTGTCCAACGGGCTTTGTTCGCTGAATCCCGAAGTGGATCGGCTGACCATGGTCTGCGAGCTCTTTCTGGATGAGGAAGGCAAGGTCACCGGCAGCCGTTTTCATGAGGGCGTGATCCGCTCTCATGCCCGTCTGACCTACAACAAGGTCTGGGCCATGGTGCAGGGGGATAAGCAGCTGCGCTCCGAGTACGAGCATGTTCTCGGCAACGTGGAAAATCTGCACACCCTGTTCCGCAAGCTGATCAAGCGTCGGCGCAAGCGCGGGGCGATTGATTTCGAAACCATCGAGACCAAGTTTGTATTCGATGATTTCGGCAAGATCGAAAAGATCGTGCCGGTGGAACGCAATGATGCCCATCGTCTGATCGAGGAATGCATGATTGCCGCCAATGTGGCGACCGGACAGTTTCTGGAAAAGCACGGCATGCCCACCCTTTACCGGGTGCATGAGGGACCGGAAGAGGAAAAGGTCAGCGAGTTACGCGACTTTCTGGGCAAGCTCGGGCTCAAGCTGGGTGGCGGTGAGAAACCGGAGCCCAAGCATTATGCCCAGGTGCTGGACCAGGCCCGGGAAAGGGAAGATGCCGCTCTCATCCAGACGGTATTGCTGCGCTCACTGAAGCAGGCGGTCTACAGTCCCAGGAATGTGGGCCATTTCGGTCTTTCCCACGGCACCTATCTGCATTTCACTTCACCCATTCGCCGCTATCCGGATTTGCTGGTTCACCGTGCCATCAAGCACATCCTGCGCAGGTTGCCGGAGGACGAGTATCCCTACGGCTTCAAGGACATGGAGCGCATCGGCGGGCATTGTTCCTCGACCGAGCGGCGGGCCGATGAGGCCACCCGCGATGCGGCCGATACGCTCAAATGCGAGTTCATGCAGGACAAGGTCGGTGAGGAATTCGAGGGCATGATCGTGGGCGTTACCTCCTTCGGTCTGTTCGTGAAGCTCAAGGAGGTGCATATCGAAGGCATGGCCCATGTCACCTCCCTGCCCAACGATTACTACAAGTTCGATCCCGTCGGCCACCGCATGGTGGGCGAGCGCTCCGGCCGCGTCTTCCGGCTCACCGACAGCCTACGGGTCCGCGTGGTCCGGGTGGATCCGGATGAGCGCAAGATTGACCTGGAGCCGGCGGAGGCCGAAGCCGAGGCCGGTGGCAAGAAAAAGGGCAAGAAGGGCAAGAAGGCCCGGAGGCAGCGGGGATGACGGAGTTCCTCGCCGGTATCCACCCGGTACGGGCCGCCCTTGCCGCCGGGCGGGTGCGGGAGCTCCATGTGGCTGCCGGCAACAAGCGTATTCGTGAGTTGAGTGATCAGGCCCGGGCGGCGGGGATTCCGGTGCTGTCCACTGACAAGCAGCAGCTTACGATCCTTGCCGGCACCGATCGCCATCAGGGCGTGGTGGCCCGGGCCGAGCCGGGAGAGAACGTGACCGACCTGGATGATCTGGTCGCCCGGGCCGAGTCCGGGGAAGCACTACTGCTCCTGGTGCTGGATGGCGTGCAGGACCCGCACAACCTGGGTGCCTGTCTGCGCACCGCCGATGCCGCCGGGGTGGATGCGGTAATCGTGCCCAAGGACCGCTCCAGCCCACTCACGCCGGCCGCTCGTAAAGTGGCTGCCGGCGGCGCGGAAACGGTGCCTTTCCTGCCGGTTACCAATCTGGTCCGGGCTCTGCGTAGCCTTCAGGAGGCCGGTGTGTGGACAGTGGGACTGGCCGGTGAGGCCGGCCAGAGCCTCTATGAAACCGATCTAACCGGGCCTTTGGCCATTGTTATGGGTGCCGAAGCCGATGGCTTGCGGCGCTTGACCCGCGAGCAGTGCGATTTCCTCGCCGCCCTGCCCATGGCCGGGCAGGTGGAGAGCCTCAATGTCTCGGTCACCGCCGGGGTGTGCCTGTATGAGGCAGTGCGGCAGAGGGGGGAGAGTTCCCAGTGAACAGTTCCCAGTGAACAGTTCCCAGTGAACAGTGGGGCCGTGCCTACACGAGCGCCTACTGTTTTCTGTGGATTTTGTGGGTGCTGAGTAGGCAAGGGATATTTCGAAGCAGCACGG
>NZ_SLKM01000126.1:0-3068 GCF_007134575.1 Natronospira sp. | reverse complement strand
TGAAAAACGTGACAAATCGCCCGCAAAATTCGTGCTGATCATTTACACTCTTGACAACGGTGGTTTATTATTGGTTAAGAAACATCGGTATTAAGTTAAATTACCGACATCCGAGGGGGGCGGCGCAAGGAAGCGTTCGGGTGCCGATGGCACCCGGTATGTGGTGATGGAGTGGATCGGCTCGGCACGGGCCGCTAGCCCTGTGCCAACCCTACCCGGCCTCGGGACATGATCAAAGCCAGAGAGAGCCCAGGAGGTCGGCCCTGCTGTCCCTTTTCCGCAGTCGCAAGAACGAGCATCGATTGACCGGCCTGACGGTGTCAGCCTCCGGTGCCAGCCTCGCCTGTATTGAACGGGGACCGGGGGACGTTCCCCGTGTGCTGGCTCTGGGGCAAAGCGCCAGCCCGGCCAACGGCTGGGATGATATTGAAAAGCTCGTCTCCCGCCACGGTCTTGCCGGTGCCCGCGCCTCGGCCCTGGTTGCGGGTGAGAACTACCAGCTCTTGCTGGTGGAAGCCCCTGATGTTCCTCCCGAAGAATTGCGCTCGGCCATTCGCTGGCGGATCAAGGACCTGATCCAGTTCCACGTCGACGATGCCACCATTGACGTCTTCGAAATTCCCGATCAGAAGCGCCAGTCGGGCCGCTTGATGTATGCCGTGGCCGCCAAGACCCCGCGCCTGAAGGAAATCATCAAGGGTGTGGAGGCGACCGGCCTGAAGCTTGAGGTGATTGATCTTCCGGAGCTTGCCATACGCAATATCGCCGCGCTCATGGACGGGGATGTGCGTGGCATGGCTTCCCTGTATCTCGGCGTCGACCGTGGCTTCATTGTCATCAGTCGACAGGGCACCCTGTTTCTGGCGAGAAGTCTGGATGTGGGTGAAGACCGGCTTGCGGCTGCCGACGAGACCGAACGCCAGCGCTTGCTGGAGACCGTGGCGCTGGAGATGCAGCGCTCAATGGACTACTACGACAGTCATTTTCAGCAGCCCCCCATCGGCAGCATTGCCTTGATGCCCACTGCGGTGGAATTGCCCTTTCTGGGTGAGCATCTGGAATCCAGTCTCGGGGTCAATGTGCAACAAGTCGATCTCAACGACTTGCTGGATAGCGATGAAATCATGGATCCACGCCTCCAGGCACGTTGTCTGCTGGCCCTGGGCGCCGCTCTGCGTCGGGAGGAGGTGGTTCTGTGAACCAGAACATCAATCTCTACCATCCGATTTTCCGGCGCCAGAGAAAGATTTTCTCCGCCGAGACCATGCTCATGATGTTGGGCCTTCTGGTGCTGGGGCTGGTTCTGATCTCCACCTGGAGTCAGTGGCGTTATGCCAGCCTGCAAGATCGCATCGAGCAATTGGAGCAACAGGAGGCTCAGGCCCTGGAGCGCCTGAGCCAGTTGCAGGAGACTCTGCCGCCACGTGAGCCCAGTCCGGCCCTGCGCCGGGCCGTGGAAGCCTCGGAACAGGAATTGGCCCTCAAGGAACGGGCCCTGTCGGTGCTGGACAACGGCGAAATCGGGCGCATGGACGGCTTCTCCGAACAGCTGGCGGCATTGGCTCGTCAGCGGCTGGAGCCGGTGTGGTTGACCCGCATCAGGATTGAGGGCGACAGCCGTCACCTGCGCCTGGACGGGCGCACTCAGCGCGCCAGCCAGGTGCCGGTCTATCTGCAGCGTCTGTCCGAGGAAGCGGTCTATCGCGGGACCGACTTCCACACCATGCGTATTGACCGGCGGGAGCTGGACAGTGGGCAGCGGGTGCTGGAATTCCGACTTTCCACTCGTCCGGAAGACGGTGAGGAGGACGCGCAATGATGGCTCGTATCCAGCTATTGCGCGAGCGGATTGATGCTCTCAGCCTGCGCGAACGGGTGCTGGTTTTCCTCGCCGCCGCAGCCGTGGTGGCCTTCATCTGGCACACCTTCTTCATGGCGCCGCTTTCTTCCCGGCAGGAAACGGCACAGCAGCAGATCAGCGATCTGCGTGAGCGGGTCGCCGAGGCCAATGCGGCGGTGGGTGAGATCATCCGTGCGCGGGAAGCCGACCCGGATGCCGACCGCCGGGCCCGTCTTGCGGAGCTCGAAGAGCGAATTCAGGCACTGGACGAGAATCTGGCGGCGCGCACCGGCGATTTGATCGAGCCGGGCCAGATGGCCCTGGTGCTTGAAACCATGCTGGAACGTCAGGAAGGCCTGGAGTTGCTCAGCATGCAATCCCTGTCCCCTCGACCGCTGATGGATGATGAAGGCCTGGAAGGGGTCGGGAATATCTATCGCCACGGTGTGCGCATGGAGCTGGAAGGGAGTTTCACTGCCATCCTGCGTTACTTGCGTGCCCTGGAAGCGATGGACTCCGATTTCTACTGGGGGCTGCTGGACGTTCAGATGGAAACCTATCCAAACAATCGAATCGTCCTGATTGTCCACACCTTGAGCCTCCGGGAGGGTTGGATTGGTGTTTGAACAAAAAGCCAGAATAGTGGCCGGCCTCGTGATGGCGGCAATGATCTGGGCGATGCCTGCCACGGCGGAGGAGGACGACCCCATGCGGCCGCCCACCGACCGCGGCGAGCAGCCTGCCACGGCGGCGGCCCCGAGTTGGGACCTGACCTCGGTACTGATTTCGGAGCGGCGGCGCCTGGCGGTCATCAATGACCAGTTGGTACGGGCAGGCGCGAACGTGGATGGTGCCCGCGTGGTACGCATTGAGGCAGACCACGTTGTGATTCGACATGCCGGCGGCGAACAGCGACTGAGCCTGCGGGCCGGTCTTTCCATTAGCCGGAGCAGTGAGCAATGAATGCAGGGGCGAACAGCATGAGCCACAAGCCAGTGGAAAGCCGCAGAGCACTGCGGGTGATTCCTGGGTTAGCCGCCGGATTCCTGATGGCGGCCTGTGCCACCCAGCCCTTCGGCGATGACACCAGAGAGCGCATGGATCAGGTGCTGGCCGACAGCCTCCGGGCCCTGGAAAACGACAGGCCACCGCCGGAAGTCTCGGAAGCACTGATTCCCGGAGAGCGGGATCGTACCGAGCCGGCCGCTCGTGATCGGGGCGAGGAACG
>NZ_SLKM01000311.1:0-3072 GCF_007134575.1 Natronospira sp. | reverse complement strand
CCTTGTAAACAACGCTACGGCACACTCAACCCCCAACCCCATCGAAGGGCCCTCCCCCTTGCCGCCAACCGGCGGGAAGGGGGAGACGGAGGGGGATCACAAGGCCTCCAATCCCGCCCAGGAGCCGGTAGAATCACCCCCAAACGCCCATGCCCGGAGGTCACCGTGCTCATCCTCGTCGTCGAAGACAATCGGGAAATCCTCGCCAACCTGGTCGACTACCTCGAAGACCGGGGCTGCGAAGTCGAGGCGGCCATGGGACGCCGGGAAGCCGAACACATCGCCCGGCAACAACCCCTGGACGCCGTCGTGCTCGATCTCAACCTGCCCGATGGCGACGGACTGGACGTCTGCCGCTTCCTGCGTGAAAGCGACAACAACGCCGCCACCCCGGTACTCATGCTCACCGCCCGGGACCAGCTGCCGCAAAAACTCGCGGGCTTTGAAGCCGGCAGCGACGACTACCTGGTCAAACCCTTCGCTCTGGCCGAAGTCTGGGCGCGGCTGCAGGCGCTGGCACGCCGCCAACACAGCCCTGATCGCCAACGACTCCAGCGCCCGGGCTTCGACATGGACCTGGAACGGCGGCGGCTGTTTCTCAACGATCAAGAGGTCGAACTGTCACCCACCGGCTGGAAGATCCTGGCCACCCTGGCCGCCCGTCCCGGCGAAGTAGTCTCCCGCCAAAGCCTGGAGCAGGCCATCTGGGGCAAGGACATCCCCGACCAGGACGTCCTGCGCAGCCACATCTACCAGCTGCGCCAGGCCGCCGAGCAAGCCGGTGCCAGACAGCTGATCGAAACCCTGCCCCGGGTCGGCTACCGGCTTCGACTGCCATGAGCCGACCCGGCACCCTCCAGCGCAGAGTCACCCGGGTCTTCGCCCTGACCGGATTGCTCGTCGCCGTGGTGGTGTCGGTCAGCACGTTCATGCTCGCCGAGCGTTACGACGACTACGAAATCCAGAGCCTGATCCATATTGAAATGCAGCGTCTGCTGGAGGCCGATACCCGGGGGACATACCAGGCCAAGCCGCTGGCCAGTTTCCTCAACGACAACCCACGACCCCATCCGCGCCTGCCTGCCGACCTGCACGAGCTGGACAACGGCCTGCACTGGCTCGAACAACGACAGCCCCCGGTCGTGGTCATGATCCAGGCGGACGATGCTCGGCACCGGGCCGTGGTCTATGACCTGGCCGAGGAGAAGTTGCGGGAGATCCAGCTCATGGGCCTGTTGATCATCCAGGCTATGCTGATCGTGCTGGTGACCACCCTTTGCGGCCACTGGCTGGGCCGGCGGGCGCTGGGACCGGTGCGAAAGCTCGCCCGGGCGGTCGCCAATCTTGACCCGGAATCCGAACGGCCCGGGGATATCGACGTCCGTCGTTATCCGGCCGACGAGGTGGGGGAACTGGCCGAGGACGTGGCCCGCTATCATCGGCGCCTGATCGAACTGCTCAACCACCAGCGCCGCTTCGCCAGTTTCGCCAGCCATGAGCTACGCACCCCGCTCACCGGTCTGCGGAGCTCGCTGGAACTGCTGAGCGAACGCTTGACAACGGACCAGACCAGAGAGCAGGAACTGGTGGCCCGCATGCAGCGTTCACTCAGCAACATGGAAGAGCTGATCGAGTTCTTCATTGCATTGCGCAAGCAACACCTGCTACCCCACCAGCATACTGATCGGCTGGAAACCGTCGTACGTAAGACCATCGAGGCCGAACAACCCTGGCTCATGGACCGACAAGTGGAGACGGAGGTGACCGTCATCAGCGATGGGCCGGTGGCCGTGGATGAACGCATACTGACCGTGATTCTCTGCAATCTCCTGCGCAACGCCTTCCAGCACGGTACTGCCGGTCGAATCGGGATTCGGCTGGCCCATGGCGAGATCCGGATCGAAAACCGGGTTTCGCCGAAGGCCCGACACCCCGAGCCTGGGATCGGCCTTGAGATCGTCCGGACCCTGGCGGAGGCGGCCGGGCTGACATTCCATCAGGCATCACATTCCGGCAAGCACATCAACCGTGCCACCCTGCTTCTACCCCGCGCCTGAGCGGGATTCATCCTGGTTTCACGCCGCCTTCACGCTGTCTTCACACCCGCTTCGCTAGTCTCCGCGCGTTCTGGCGTAACTCGCCCACGCGGAGACTGTCATGAAGGTGATCTACATCCTCGGCCTCGGCCACAGCGGCACCACCCTGCTAAGCCGCATGCTCGGCACCCATTCGGCCATCGTCGCCGGCGGCGGCTCCAAGAACGTGCCGCTCTTCCTGCGCGGCGAAAAGGACTGCGCCTGTGGCGCCACCTGCCTGGCCGAGTGCGATTTCTGGCAGCGGGTGGACGAAGAACTCCGCCAGCGCGGCACCGCCCTGGACAAGCTCGACTTCGGCTATGGCAAGCAATCCGACCCATTCCTGGTGCGCGCCTACTACGAATCCATCGGCGCCGCGGCCGGTGCCAGCGCCGTGGTCGATACCGCCCGGCGGGTGTCCTATCTGCGCTCCCTGGAACACGTGGACGGCATTGAGCTGATCCCGGTGCATATCTTCAAGGACCCCCGTGCCCAGGCAGCCTCCTCCAAGCGCAAGGGCGCGACCGTGTTCAACGGCATCTGGAACTACGCCAACCGCAGCCGGCGCGTGCTGGATCTTGACGACAAAGGCCACGATATCACCCACATCGCCTATGAGGACCTCTGCACCCGGCCCCAGGAACAGCTCCAGCGCGTGCTGGACCGGGTGGGGCTGGAAGTGGAAAGCGCCCAGTACGAAGCCATCGGCAGCCGCGAAAACCATGTCCTCGGCGGCAACCGCCAGTTGCGGGGCGAAGCGGTCAAGATCCGCCTGGATGAATCCTGGCGCCAGCGGCTGAGCAAGACCGAAAAGACGCTCGTTCGACTGGCCAACCGGGGTATCTGGACCCGCAACATGCGCGCCGCCGGGCATGACAAGCCGACCATGTCCAGTGACGACTGAGGAACCTCTGAATCGATCTTAGGAACCTCTGATTAATATTAATCAGAGGTTCCTAAGATCGATTCAGAGGTTCCTCAGTCGTCACTGGACATG
>NZ_SLKM01000164.1:0-3080 GCF_007134575.1 Natronospira sp. | reverse complement strand
GCCCTCATCTCCAACAACCAGATCAATCTGGCGGCCTGCGAGGCGGGCTCGCCGGAGTGTGTGGACATCTCCGTGACCGGCGGGGAGGCCTGCGAGCAGGCCATGGCCAGCTTCCTGCCCGAGGTGGACCTGGACCGCTACGCGGTCAGCAATATTCCCTCCGATACCCCGGTGGCCGAGTGGCGCGACGAGGTCGGCCCGGGTCAGGCCCTGTTCTGGGTCGATCGCTTCCTGGGTCCCAGCGAGCCGCCCGGTTCCTGGGAAAACGCCGATTGGAATACCACCCAGCCCTGTCTGCTCGAACGGATCTAGGCGGCTCGATCAGCCCGGCAGCATCGTACCCTGGCCCCGGAACCTGCCACCCCGCCGGCCTTGGTCGTCACGGACCGTTCGCCCCGACAATCCGGCCGCCGGTTGGGCAGTGACGACCTTTTATCCCCAAAAGTGCTCCATTTGCCAATCTTTTTACATAAGCTGCTTGCCATTCTTGGCAAAAAAAGGCTAAGCTTCATGGCAAGCCCCAGTGGCGGCTGCGGCCGCGGTTGGGGCCGCTAATCCATGCAAGACAAAGAGACCGGCCGCGGTCGGTCCGAATGAGGTGATTGAGATGCAAAACGCAAAAGGTTTTACCCTGATCGAACTCGTCGTGGTGCTGGTCATCCTCGGCATCCTCGCCGCCGTGGCCGTGCCGCGGTTTATTGATCTGAGTGGCGAGGCTGAAACGGCCGCTCTGGAAGCTCAGGCGGGTGCTTTGTCAAGCGCTGCAGCCATGAACTATGCCAAGTGGGCAGCCAATGGTAAGCCTGGCGATCCGGAGACCGTGGATGCTGAAGAGGTTGCCGCATGTGGTGACCTTGAGGATTTGGTCCAAAACTTCGATAGTGAACGGTTTGAGGTGGGTGGTTCCGGGACCGTCGAATTCACGGTCCGGACTGTCCCTGGCGATGCTGATCTAGATTGCGGCGTGTCCCTCGCCAGCTAATCCTGGATTTGCGATTGAAAGATCTGAACCGCCCTCGCCTTCGGGTCGAGGGCGGTTCTGTCTGGGGTGTATTGAATGCTAGTGAAAGGGTTCAGCCTGGTTGAGCTCGTCATGATTCTGGTGATAGTGGGGGTTCTCGCTGTAGTGGCCATCCCCCGTTTCACCGGCGGCACCCCCTATGACGCCCGCGGCTACCACGACGAGCTGATCGCCGCCGCCCGCTACGCGCAGTTGCAGGCCACCACCACCGGCTGCCAGGCGCGTTTCCAGGTTGATCCGGCCGGTTATTCCCTGGATCACGAAAACCCCTGCGGATCAGGCGATTTCGGCGGTTTGCCCATTCGCCATCCCAGCCGGGGCGGCGCCTTCGAGAACAGCACGCCGTCCGGTGTGAGTGTTTCAGTCAGCGGTGACGGCAGCGTGGTTTTCGACGGTCTGGGCGAGCCCCAGACCAATACCCCGCCCCAGGTCACCGTGACCGGCGGTGGTTTCAACCGGAGTTTCTGCATCCAGCCGGGCACCGGCTACGCGGGAGACTGCTGATGGCCGGGTCGCTGACAATGGCACGCCGCCAGCGGGGGGTGACCCTGGTCGAGCTGGTGATCACCATCGTCATCATCGGCATTGCCGCCGCCGCGGTGCTGGGTGTCTATACCACCACCATCCGCGCCAGTGCCGACCCCATGATCCGCGCCCAGGCCCTGTCCGTGGCCGAGCTGTACATGGACGAGATCATGGGCCGGCCCTTCAGCGGCAGTACCGGTGATGGCAATTGCGGCAGTCGCGAGGACTGGGATCATGTCGCGGCTTACGATGGCCTGGATTGCCAGCCCGAGGATGTCTTCGGCAACCCCCTGTCCGGGCTGGACATGCTCACCGTCAGTATCAGCGTGGCCGATGACAACAGCCTCGGCATCGGTGGCGGCAATGAACGGCGAATTGATGTGCAGGTCTCGGACAACGCCGGCACGGTGAACATCACCCTCACCGCCTGGCGGACGCGGGAGAACTGACATGGTCCCTGCGCGCGCACAAGGGTTTACCCTGATCGAGCTGGTGATCGTCATCGCCATCACCGGCATTGTCGCCGCCGTGGGCGGTATTCTCATTTCCGGCACCGTCGGTGGCTATGTGGACCAGGACCGCCGCGCCACCCTGGTGGCCGACGGCGACCGCGCCCTGCGCCGCATGCATCGCGAAATCCGCCTCGCCCTGCCCAACAGCATTCGCGTCAACGACTGCGCTGAGGGGCCCTGTGTGCAGTTCCTGGCCACCGCGGCCGGTGGACGCTACCGCGAGGGCCCCGGCCCCGGTGCCGCCCAGCCCGAACACCGCCTGCGTTTCAACCAGGCCGATGACAGCTTCAACGCCACCGGGTCCGTGGGGCTGGCCAATGGCTCTTACGACTACTATCTCTCGGTCTACAACACCGGCCAGGCCGGCAACGATGCCTGGGCCGGCCAGAGCATGACCCCCAACCGGGGCGTGACCATCAGCGACAGCAGTGTCCCTGGTGAACCGCGCATTGAACTGAGCCAGGCCCATCAGTTCCCCCTGGAATCTCCCCGCCAGCGCTTCTACCTGGTCGAAGACCCGGTGGCCTTCGTCTGCCGCAATGGCCGCCTCTATCGCCATGCCGGCTATGTCCTGGGTGATGATCCTTCCTCCGTCAGTGGCAGTCTCCTCAGCGGGCGAATCGATAGCTGTGGTTTTGAATATGCACCCGGCGGCTCCACCCGCGCCGGCCTGCTCAGCATGCGATTGGTATTGGAGGAAGAAGAAGAGCGGGTAAGATTGCTCCATCAGACACAAGTGGTGAACGCGCCATGAAGATCGCCTCGCGCAAAGCTCGCCAAGGACACCAAGGGTTTCTTGGAGACGGCGATTTGGCCTTACACAGCGGCTTGTCGATACCGGCTCGCCGCTCGCTGCTCGCCGCTCGTCGCTCCGAACAGGGCGTCGCCCTGGTCGCCGCCCTGTTCCTGCTGGTGGCCCTGGCCGCCCTGGCCATCTACATGGTCACCATCAGCGGCGTGCAGCAGTTCACCCCGGTCCAGTCCGTCGGCGCCACCCAGGCCTGGTATGCCGCCCGCTCCGG
>NZ_SLKM01000254.1:0-11965 GCF_007134575.1 Natronospira sp. | reverse complement strand
TGCAGGACTCTGCGTTGTTGGTGGCGGGGGTATTTCGACCGGCTTAGAGCTGTCTAGGACCCTTCGACGTCGGTGACGGGTGGCTTCCCGGCTTCGGTCCTGGTGGGCTTGCTCAGGAACGCCGTTAATACATCCCTGTAGGCTTTGTGGGCGACCGGAAGGCTGCGCAATCCTGCTCCGCCTCCCGGTCCAGCCCGCACATCCCTGTGCGGGCGTTCGGCAAGCTGCGATGGTCCACTGGACCATCGGTCTTGCCTCACCCTGCCTCACACAGCCCTGAGCAAGGCCACCGGGAAAGGAACCTACCTTGGGTGGCGGTCACCTGGGCCGTGCTAGTGGAGGGGTTGGTTCAGTCTTATGCCTTGGTGCTAGCCGGAGGCTTTTGATCGCGAATAAATTCGCTCCTACGGTGCCATTAGCGTATGCCGAAGCCGCCGTAGGAGCGGATTTATCCGCGATTTCCCCGGCCAAACCGAAGGCAATCGGCCCATCAAATTGAATACGCCATCAGCAAGCACGGCCCAGGTGACCCCCACCCAAGGTAGGCCTGTCGCCACCTAGGCCTGAACGCCCCTCGTCACCGTCATCGAAGGGACCTAAACAGCCCGAAGCCAACTTGCGTCCGGATAAACGCTGTGTTTTTATGCAGTACTCATAAGCCGGGTACTGTCCCATGCCCTACGCCGAACTCCATTGCCTGAGCAATTTCAGCTTCCTGCGCGGGGCCTCCCATCCCGATGAGCTGGTGGCCCGGGCCGCCGGGCTGGGCTATCGCGCCCTGGCCATCACCGACGAGTGCTCGGTGGCCGGCGCCGTCCAGGCGCACCTGGCCGCCATCCGCCATGGCCTGCCCCTGGTGCATGGCAGCGAATTCAAGCTCGAGGACGGCCTGCGCTTCGTCGCCCTGGTCAGCGATCGGGCCGCCTGGGCCCGGCTTTGTGCCCTGATTACCACCGGTCGTCGGGCGGCGGAAAAGGGCGGCTACAAGCTGAGTCGGGCCGATGTGGCCGACAATGGCCTAGCCGGTTGTCTCATCCTCTGGCTGCCGGGGAAGACAGCCGACGAGCAGGCGCTGCAGTGGCTACAGGGGCACTTTGCCGGCCGGCTCTGGATCGCTGTGGAACTGCTGGCCGAGGGCGATGACGACCGGCGGCGGGAAGCCCTCATGGCCCTGGGAGAACGCCAGGGTATTCCCTGTGTGGCCACCGGTGACGTGCACATGCATGCGCGGGGTCGTCGGGCCCTGCAGGATACCCTGACCGCCCTGCGCCATCGTGTGCCCCTGAGCGAGGCCGGCCTGCGCCTGTTTCCCAATGGCGAGCGTCATCTGCGGCCACTTGCCGCCCTCGAAAGCCTTTACCCCCGGCAGTTGCGGGAAGAAAGCCTGCGCATCGCCCGGCGCTGTACTTTCAGTCTCGCCGAGCTGCGCTACGAGTATCCGGCTGAGCTGGTCCCGCCCGGCGAGACCCCGATCAGCCACCTGCGCCGCCTGACTCTGGAGGGCATGCGCCGGCGCTGGCCGGACGGGGTGGCTTTTCGCATTCGGCGCCAGATTGTCCGCGAACTGGCCCTGATCCGGGAAATGGCCTACGAACCCTTTTTCCTCACCGTGCACGATGTGGTCGCCTTCGCCCGCGGTCGCGGCATTCTTTGCCAGGGGCGGGGCTCGGCGGCCAATTCCGTGGTCTGCTTCTGTCTTGGCATCACCGAGGTCGATCCCGCCCGCATGAATGTGTTGTTCGAGCGTTTCATCTCCAAAGAGCGGGGCGAGCCGCCGGATATCGATGTGGATTTCGAGCACGAGCGGCGGGAGGAGGTGATCCAGTATATCTACCAGAAATACGGCCGGGCCCGGGCCGCGCTGGCCGCCACCGTGATCCGCTATCGGCCCCGCTCGGCCGTTCGCGATGCGGGCCGCGCCCTGGGGCTGGACTCGGCGCGCCTGGACCGACTTGCCGGTGCCTTCCAGTGGTGGGACGGCCAGCGGGATCAGCGGGCACGGCTGCTGGAAGCCGGTGAGGATCCGGACAACCCCGTCATTCATCGCCTGATGGTGTTGGCCAACAGCCTGCTGGGTTTTCCCCGCCACCTGTCCCAGCATGTGGGCGGCTTTGTCATCTCCGAGGGCCCGCTGCATGAACTGGTGCCGGCGGAGAATGCCACCATGGCTGACCGCACCGTGATCCAGTGGGACAAGGACGACCTGGAGGCCCTCGGCCTGCTCAAGGTGGATGTCCTCGCCCTGGGCATGCTCACCGCCATTCGCCGCTGCTTTGATCTGGTGGCGGACTGGCGGGGCAAGCGCTGGAGCCTGGCCGGCATCCCCGCCGAGGATCCGGCCGTCTACGATATGCTCTGCCGGGCCGATACCGTGGGCGTGTTCCAGATCGAGTCCCGCGCCCAGATGGCCATGCTCCCCCGGCTCAGACCCCGGACCTTCTATGATCTGGTGATCGAGGTGGCCATTGTCCGCCCCGGTCCCATCCAGGGCGATATGGTCCATCCCTACCTGGCCCGTCGGGCCGGGCGGGAGGTGGTGGACTATCCCAGCGAGGAAGTGCGTGGGGTACTCGAGCGTACCCTGGGGGTGCCCATCTTCCAGGAGCAGGTCATGCAGCTGGCCATTGTCGCCGCCGGCTTCACTCCCGGCGAGGCCGATCAGCTGCGCCGCGCCATGGCCGCCTGGAAGAAGCGCGGCGGGCTGGGCCATTTCGAGGACCGTCTGATCGCCGGCATGCGCGAGCGGGGTTACAGCGAAGACTATGCCCACCGGGTCTTTCGCCAGATTCAGGGCTTCGGTGAGTACGGTTTCCCCGAGTCCCACTCCGCCAGTTTTGCCTTGCTGGTCTATGTCTCGGCCTGGCTCAAATGCCATGAGCCGGCCGCCTTCACCGCCGCACTGCTCAACAGCCAGCCCATGGGTTTCTATGCCCCCGCCCAGTTGGTCCGGGACGCCCGTGAGCACGGGGTGGAGGTGCGCGCGGTGGATATTCTGCATAGCCAGTGGGAATGCACCCTGGAAGTCGGCCACCAAGGCGAGCCAGCCATCCGCCTGGGCTTCAACCAGGTCAAGGGCCTGGCCCGGGAGGCGGCCGAGCGGGTGGTGGCCGTGGTACAGCAGGGCGGGTGCGGTCTCTCGCGCCTGGACCAGTTCCTGCAGCGGGCCGGCCTGGACCGGCGCGCGGTGGATGCCCTGGCCGATGCCGGGGCCCTGGCAAGCCTTGCCGGGCATCGTCACCGCGCCCGCTGGCAGGCGGCGGGGGTGGAGGCGCCCACGCCCCTGTTCGGCGAGGCCGCCATGGCCGAGGCCGAGCCCATGCTGCGTCCGCCCCGGGAGGGGGAGGACATCGCCGCCGATTACGGCCGCCTGGGCCTGAGCCTGGGCCGCCATCCCCTGGCCCTGTTGCGGGAGCGACTCGCCAAAGCCGATATCCTGCCTGCCGAGGCCCTGTGGCGGCAGGCCCCGGAGAGTCCGGTGGTCACCGCCGGCCTGGTCATCAACCGCCAGCGTCCCGGCAGTGCGGCGGGCGTGACCTTCATGACCCTGGAAGACGAAACCGGGGTGATCAATTTGATCTGCTGGCGCAAGCTGGCCGAGCGTTATCGCCAGGTCGTGCTCCAGTCCCGCCTGCTGGTGGTGGTGGGCACGGTACAGCGGGAAGAGGGCGTTCAGCATGTGATTGCCCATCACCTGGAAGACTGGAGCCATTTGCTCGGCCGGCTCGTGACCCGTTCCCGGGATTTTCGCTGACCCCCCAAATGAGGGATTGATAGCCGACTTGCCAGGCCTGAAGCTCAATCCCTCCCCTAAGCAAGATATATTTCGCCAGAAGCTGGAGAGCCACATGATTGAGAAGCTTGCGAAAGTAATGCTGGTGCTGGCGGGCATCAGCCTGATGTCGGCCTGCGGGCACCTTGAGGACCGTCTTGACGAAGCCCGCGATGATGCCGTGGACCGGGCCGGGCAGGAGAGCCGCCAAGCGGCGGCGGAGCGGGCCGAGCGAGAGGTTCGCGACACGATGGAGCGTCCGGAACGCGAGGCAGAGCGGGCCCGATCGGAAGCCGAACACGAGGCGGGTGCGCCGCAGCGGGAGCTGGATGCCCGTGAGCGTGCCGCGCGGCAGGAGCTGGATGACGCCGAATACCAGGCCCGTGCCCCTGAACGGGAGCTGGCCGCCATTGAGCGGGATGCCCGCCATGCCGTCGGCACCCCGGAACGGGAAATGGCTGCTGCCGAGCGCAAGGCCGAGCGGGCCCTGATGCACCCCCAGGACCGCATCGATGCCGTGGAATCCGAGCTCGAAGTGCGTCAGCGGGAGCTGGAGCGGGCAGCCAATGCCCCCGAAGAAGAGCGTCGCCAGATTGAGGCCGAGATTGATGCCCTGGAACGGGAGCGCCAGGAAGCGGAAACGGAACTGGAGCGCCAGACCGGGCAGGACAGCTAAGGTGGCGTTTGGTGGCGTAGCAGAGAGAGCTGCTGCGCCACCACCATCCAGCCCCAAAGAAGCCGCCGGCTCATGCTAGAATCCCCACGATCCAAAGGGGAGTCCTGACGTGGGTATCGATCCCGTTATCCTGTTCTTTATCCTGGGTGTCGTGGCCGGCGCGGTGAAAGCCGACCTGCATCTTCCCAAAGCCGTCTATGAGCTGCTCACTGTTCTGCTCTTGCTGTCCATTGGCCTCAAGGGTGGCGTGGAGCTGGCGGACAGTGATCTGCTCCGCATCCTGCCCAGCCTGGGCGTGATCGCCCTCAAGGGTGTCGTTCTCGGCCTGATTGCCTTCGGCCTGTTACGCCTTTCCCGCAAGCTCCCTCGTGCCGATGCGGCCTCCATCGCCGCGCATTACGGTTCGGTCAGTGTGGGTACCTTCGCCGTGGCCATGGCCTATCTGGAGCACCAGGGCATTCCCTTTGAGGGCCATGCCGCCGCCTGGGTGGTGGTATTGGAAATTCCGGCCATTCTTCTGGGTGTGCTTCTGGTCCGGGGCCTGCGTCCCAGTATAGGCTGGGCCGGTCTGAGCCGGGAGGTCTTTCTCGGCAAGGGGGTGGTCCTGCTGCTGGGTGGCTTGCTGATCGGCCTGCTCGCCGGGCCGGTCGCCGTGGAGCCACTTGAGCCCCTATTCTTCGACGCCTTCCGGGGTGTGCTGGCGCTCTTCCTGCTGGAGATGGGCCTGGTGGCCGCCAGCCGGGCCGGGGGCCTGCGTGAACACGGCCTCTTCATTGCCTTTTTCGGTATTGCCTTTCCCTTGATCGGGGCGGTGGTGGGGGGTCTTGTGGCCTGGATGCTGGGTCTGAGTCTGGGCGGGGCGGTCCTGCTGGTTTCTCTCAGTGCCAGTGCCTCCTATATCGCGGCCCCGGCGGCCATGCGCCTGTCGGTCCCGGAGGCCAACCCCAGCCTCTCGCTGACCGCATCTCTGGCGCTGACTTTCCCTTTCAATGTGGTGATTGGCGTTCCTCTCTATCACCATACACTCGCTGCCATTTACCCCGTGACAGGAGGTTGATATGCACCGCAAGCTTTTGACGGTCATTACCGAGGAGGCATTGGAGCGCCCCCTGATCAAGATCATCAATGAAGCCGGTGCTCGGGGTTACACCGTTACCGAGGCCTGGGGTTCAGGGCGACGGGGTGCCAGGGCCGCAGGCATTGAGCAGGGCGCCAATATCCGCGTGGAAGTAATCTGCGAGGAAGACATGGCCTGGCAAATCGCCGAGATTCTGCACCAGCGTTATTTCAAGGATTTTGCCATGGTGCTTTATCTCTCGGATGTGCAGGTCATTCGCGGCGAGAAGTTCTAGCGTCTCTCTTCTTCGATTGGCGTGTTCCTTTTCGACATCGAATTGTTGTCGGCTTCGCTAGAGGTAGGTCCCTTCGATGTCGGTGACGGGTGGCGTTCCGGCCTAGGTGTCGACAGGCCTTTCCAAGAACGCCGTAGACCCATCCTTGGGGGCTCTGGGTTCGCCATCCTGGCTCACACAGTCTTGGAAAGACCAGTCGACACCTAGGCCTACCTTTGGTGGGGATCACCTGGGCTGTGCTTGCTGAGGTCGAATTCTGATATTCGAGCAGATTGCCTTCGATTCGGCCCGGTAAATCGCGGATAAATCCGCTCCTACGGCGACTTCGGCGTAAGCTATTGGCACCGTAGGAGCGAATTTATTCGCGATCAAAAGCCTCCGGATGGCACCAAAACATAAGACCGAACTTCAGTACTCGAAGCCCAGGTCCATATTGCGCTGACGATAGAGCCGCTGCATTCTATATTCTTCGCTTGAGTGAAATCGAATTCCAAAAAAGGGGTGGGAGTCATGGAATCTAGATCTGGAAGTCGCTTGGGTATAGGGATTTGGGGTGCGCTTTTTCTGCTGGTGGTGACCCCGCCATTGAGCGCTGCGGATATCGAGGGGGATTATCTCTGTCTTTCCTGTCTGGATGAGGCGTCGGCCAAGTTATTGGCCATTGCCAATATGGAGCGCGACCTCACTGCGCACCGAGAAGAATATTGTGAACCAGCCGGGGATGAGGGCGAAGTCGAGTTAAAGCCCGAGTCGCTGCCATCCGAATGCCGCAGCCTTGTTAAACATGCTACGTATGTAAATCCCGAAACCAGGGAGGTTTATGCCTTTGAGGTGGAATGGGGCGGGGTTTCCATGGATTCGATTACGGCAATTCCGCGTAGCCTGCCTGAGAGTGAATATGCCAGACATCAGAACAATATGGAGGCCCTTGAGCAGCATCGGAATATGTTAGTGGAGGTAGGTGAGTCCGTCTCTGAGTCCATTGCTACGGGGCAATTGGGTGCCTCCCGCACGGCCGCTAGATCGGATACTTGGTCAAGCGATGAGACGCCGAGTTCTTGTAACTCAAACAGTGACACGATCCTTGCCTTTCTGGCTGACCCGGAGCGACTGCAACAATTTCGGGAGGAGTTGGGCCGTCAGTTTCTGGACGCCTATCGATCAGCCGAGCAGGGGGAAAGGGGGCGTGTCAGTTTTCAGAGTCATGGCTGGCGTTCTGGTGTGATCCTGGACAGGCTGGTTGGCGAATATGAGATGGAATTGACGGGCGTTCGGAATGCGCCACATCTCAGCGTAGAGTTCGATTTGGTCGAGGGTCATGGGGGTGTGGAGTTGTCCGCTCGGCCTGATCGACTGGTTGTGGAGTATGCTCTCAGTACCGATGAGGATGGCAAGAGAATGGTAGAGTTCTCAATTCTGCCTCGATTCAGTCGAGTTCAGGGCTATGACTCTTACCTGAATGATGATGGTATCGGCTTTGATCGCATGAGTAGCTGTGAACGCTACCAAGTGGCGAGGATGTTGCTGAATCACGAGGTGTTCGTCGGTGATGACAAGATTGACGCTGCCGATCTGTATTTGGGTAGCGAGGAGAAGGGAAGCGGTGAAGGCTGTTATACCAGGCGGTCCGCAATCGTTAAAGCGGGTGGTGAAATGATTGCACGTCAGCGTATTCGATTGGTTACCGAGTGCCGGGATTGATCAGAGCTTCCTTGGGGTTTGGCGCCGATTGGTTTTGAGCGCGCTGGCGAAATCGCGAATGAATTCGCTCCTACGGAGCTTATAGCTTATGCCGGAGCCGCCGTAGGCGCGGATTCATCCGCGATTCCTCCGGAAGACGGCGTCACGGCTTGAAGATATACGCCTTAAGACGCGCCAATGTCCTTGTGGAATTTTTCGATCAGCGGCAGGACCTTGTCCGGGGCCTCGAAGTGGGGGGCGTGGCCCAGACGGCCGATGCGGATGCGTTCGTGTTCCGGCAGGGCCCTTTTGAAGGCCGGGTCGAGCTGGTGGCCGGCGATGGGGTCATCCGGGCCGGCGGCCAGTTGCAGGGGGCGCTCGGTGGCGCGGATGGCCTTGGTCCAGCGCTTGCCGTAGCGCATCAGCTCCTTGAGATAGCGGGCATGGGAGGCCCAGGTCCAGCGGCCCCCGTCGCGGCTGTAGAGGCGCCAGAGCTGGGAGACCTCCTTCGGCGTGGGCCTGCTATAGGGTCCGGACAGCTGATTGAGATATTCCCAGAACAGCTTGCGGTTGCCGGCCAGCGCCACGAGATAGCCAAACTGCGTCGCCAGCCAGCGTTCCGGCCGGGGCTGGCGGGCGAGTTCAGGGAAGAGTGGCGGGTTGAGCAGAAACAGGCTGGCGGGATCAATGCGCGGATCCCGGCCCTCGCTCAGGCGGCCATCCGCCCGGGCCATCAACTCCAGGGCGATGCTCGCGCCCATGCCCTGTCCGAGCAGGTGGAAGCGGGGGGCGTCCATCGCCGCCATGAGGGATTCGATGCGGTCGGTATGGGCCACCACCGAGTAGCGTTCGTCGCTCGGCTTGTCCGAATAACCGTGGCCCAGCAGGTCCGGGATGACCACGCGAAAGCCTCGCGCCAGGTCCGGCGCCAGTTTGTGCCAGCTCCAGGAAGCGCCGGCGACACCATGCAGGCAGAGCAGCACGGGGCCCTGACCCGATTCATGAACATGAATCCGGTGGCCGTTGATCTCGTAGACGGTGCTTTCCTCGTACCAACGTGCGGGTTTGACCATGGCGACAGGGCCCCGGGTTGCCGGAAAATCTCAGGGATAGAGGCGTTCCGTGCGCCATTGTTCCCCGTCCCGGAAGTAGCAGATACGGTCATGGAGGCGAAACTCGCCGTCATCCCAGAACTCGATCTCCTCCGGAACCACCCGGTAGCCGCCCCAGTGGGGCGGGCGCGGGATGGGATCGGAACCGAATTCCCGGTCCAGCTCTTCCACCCGCTTTTGCAGGGTTTCCCGGCTGTCCAGGGGGCGGCTCTGCTGGGAGGCCCAGGCGCCCAGCTGGCTGCCCCGCGGGCGGTTGGCGAAATAGGCGTCCGACTCCCGCTCGGGAAGTTTCTGCGCCTTGCCACCGACCCGTACCTGGCGCCGCAGCTTGTCCCACCAGAAGAGCAGGGCCACATGCGGATTGTCGTGGATATCACGGCCCTTGCGCGAGGTGTAGTTGCTGAAAAACACGAATCCGCGGGAATCCCAGTGCTTGAGCAGCACGATGCGACTGGAGGGGCGGCCCTGTGCATCGGCCGTGGCCAGGCTCATGCCCGTGGGCTCCAGCATGCCGGACTTGTCCTGGGCGTCGGCCCACCAGTGGCGAAAGAGTTCGAGGGGATCGCCGGGAAGCTTGGATTCAATGATTCCGGTCTGGCTCATCAACGGCTCCTGGTTTCTTGATTGTGGCCGGGCATCATGGATTCAAACCCAAAATTCTACCTTGATTGGCGTCAGGTTTGGGTGGCATTGCCGGATTGAAGCCGCTGCTTGCGGCTGCCGTTCCCGCCGGGCAGGGCCATGGCAAGCAGGGCGGAGAGGAGGATGAAGGCGGTGGCGGCTACCAGGCAGGCGATCAGACCCTGCTGCTGATAGACCAGCCCCGAGAGGACGGTGCCCACCAGGCGGCCGGCGGCGTTGGCCATGTAATAGAAGCCCACGTCCAGGGACACCCCGTCGGCACGGGCATGTTCCAGGATCAGCCAGGAGTGAAGCGAGGAGTTAAGGGCGAAGAGAAAGCCGAAGATCCCCAGGCCGATGATCAGGGTCTCGGCGGGGGACAGCCCCTGGGCGAGGCCCAAGGCGATCAGGGCCGGGGAGGCCGCGAGCAGAATGGCCCATAGCACCGCCGCCCGCTTGCCCCGCCTGGCACTGTCGTCGCCGGCAAGGCGCAGGAACCGGGGGGCCAGGGATTGGACGATGCCGTAGCCGATGACCCACAGGGCCATGAAACTGCCGATCTGGACATGGCTCCAGCCCAGCACGCCGTGGAGAAAAACCGGCAGGGCCACCACGAACCAGATGTCACGGGCGCCGAAGAGGAAAAAGCGTGCGGCGGAGAGGAAATTCACCGCCGGGCTCTTGGACAGCAGGCGGCTGAATGGCGTGGCCATTTTCGCCTGGCCCAGGCCGCGGCGCAGGAGCAACAGGCTGAGCAGCAGGAAGATCCCGATCCAGGCCGCCATGGCCAGCATCCCGGCGCGGAAACCGATCCAGGCCAGCAGGGCGCTGCCGATGAAAAAGCCCACACCCTTCAAGGCATTCTTGGAGCCGGTCAGGGCCGCCACCCACTTGAACAGCCGCCCGCTCTGGCCTTCCGGCACCAGCAGCTTGACACTGCTCTTGGCGCTCATCTTGTTGAGGTCCTTGGCAATGCCCGACAGGGCCTGGGCCAGCATCACGTAAACCACACCCAGCCAGGCCTCGGGCACGGTGAGCATCAGCAGGGCGACGATCTGCAGGAGCATGCCGGCGAACAGGGTGCGATGCAGACCGAAGCGGGCACCGATCCAGCCCCCCAGCAGGTTGGTGATGACCCCGAACAGTTCGTATAGCACGAACAGCATGGCCACTTCGAAGGCGGAGAAGCCAAGCTGATAAAAGTACAGCAGCACCATCATGCGCAGGGCGCCGTCGGTAAGGGTGAATGACCAATAGGCCATGGTCACCACCATGTACTGGCGAACGCCTTCCGGGAGCTGTTTGAGTTGATCCATCATCGGGCGTGGGCGATTCGCCGGGCCAGATCGAGCATGCGGCAGACATAGCCGGTTTCATTGTCGTACCAGGCCACCACCTTCAATTGGGTGTCATCCACCACCATGGTGGAAGCCGCGTCGACAATGGTCGACCGGCGGTCGCCGCGGTAATCACTGGAGACCAGCGGGCGTTCCTCGTAGCCGAGAATCCCGTTCAGGGGCCCTTGGGCGGCGGCCCGAAAGGCCTCATTGACCCGGTTTTCATCCACCGGGCTTTCCAGTTCGAAGACCGCATCGGTCAGAGAACTGTTGAGAATCGGTACCCGTACAGCCATGCCGTTGAGTCGGCCTTCCAATGCCGGGAAGATAGTGGTGATGGCCTTGGCCGAACCGGTGGTGGTAGGGATCAGGTTCTCCCCGGTGGCGCGGGCCCGGCGAAAATCCTTGTGGGCCGAGTCGATCACCTGCTGGGTATTGGTGGCATCGTGGATGGTGGTAATCACACCGTGGCGGATGCCGAACTGTTCCTGGACCACCTTGACCACCGGGGCGAGGCAGTTGGTGGTACAGGAGGCGGCCGAGACCACCGGGTCTCGCGCCGGGTCGAAGTCTCCATCATTAACGCCCACCACGATATTGGGTGGGCCGCCCTTGACCGGCGCGGAGACCACCACATGGCCCACCGCTTGCGACCAGGGGGCGAGGCTATCGTGTTCCCGGTACTGGCCGGAGCATTCCAGGGCAATGTCTGCCTGCGCACCGGCGGTGAGTTTGTTCAGGTCGGTCTCGGCGGTGAAGCGGATTCGATGCCGGTCAATGATCAGTTCGTCTCCATCGACTTCGACATCCCGGTCCCAGCGGCCGTGGATGGAGTCGAAGGCCAGCAGATGGGCGGCCATGGGGGCATCCATCGCCGGGTCATTGATGGCGGCAAAGTCCAGGTCCGGGTCGTCGAATCCGTGCCGCAGGCACAGGCGACCCATGCGGCCGAAGCCGTTGATGATGACTGAGCTCATTCTGCCTTCTCTTTTTCGTGATTTCCCGGTCCGCACTCACCCCGCAAGCCCCCCAGCAGGCTATCCGGGCAGGCGGCCGGATTGCCATTGCAGCAGTCTTCGAAGAGATAGGCCATGAGGGCGTTCATGGTCTCCAGCCGGGCCAGGTACAGACGGCTGCGACCCTCGCGCTGGTGCTGGAGGAGGCCAGCTCGTTCCAGGGTGGCCAGGTGAAAGGAGAGGGTGGCCGGGGCGATGTCCAGTGCCTGCCCGATCTCACCGGCCGCCACCCGGGCCGGGTATTGGCGTACCAGCCAGCGGAAAACGCTCAGGCGGCTGGGTTGGGCCAGGGCGGACAGGGCTTCGGTGGCGTCTGTTATTTTCATATTTCCAATAATATCGAAATGAATTGATGGAGGGCAAGCTGCGGGGGCAGGCGGGTGCGTCCCGGCCTTTCCAATG
>NZ_SLKM01000099.1:0-33495 GCF_007134575.1 Natronospira sp. | reverse complement strand
TGGGGGTGATATGCCCGGTGGTGGAACCCGGATCCTTCATGGCAATACGCTTGCCCTTCAGGTCCTGCAGGGTGCGGGCCGGGCTATCCATGGGCACCACGAAGGCAGTGCCATACTCGGCGCGTTCAATACCCACGAGCTTTTTCACGTCCAGACGGATAACGTACAGTATTTTTCGCAAAAAGGAGGCGGTGGTCTCGGTCTGGTAAATTGAAAGGAGACCAATCCATCAATCCAGACGAGAGGAGACCACCGCCATGAAAAATGGTAGCACGAAGGGCTTGGGCAAGGTCATTGAGATCAACGAGGGCGAGGTGCACGAGCACTTGGACCGAATGGTCCGCTCGAGCGTGGAGGAGACGCTGAATTCCATGCTGGACGCCGAGGCAGACCGGTTGGTGAACGCGGAACGCTACGAGCGCAGCGAGGGGCGCCGAGACTACCGCTCAGGCCACTACGAGCGCCAGCTGCACACCAAAGCCGGTGAAGTGACGGTCCGGATGCCGAAACTGCGGCGCCAGACCTTCGAGACGGCGATTATTGAGCGTTACCGGCGCCGCGAGTCCTCGGTGGAAGAGGCCCTGATGGAGATGTATTTGGCTGGCGTCTCGGTCCGCCGGGTGGAGGACATCACCGAGGCGCTATGGGGGACTCGAGTCAGTTCGGGTACCGTCTCCAAGCTCAACCAGAAGGTCTACCGCCAGATCGAAGAATGGCGGAACCGGGCGATTGAGGGCGAGTTCCCCTATGTCTATCTGGACGGGATCGTTCTCAAGCGGACCTGGGCCGGTGAGGTGCGCAATGTGAGCGTGCTGGTGGCCATCGGTGTAGATCGCGAGGGTTACCGGCGAGTCCTGGGCATTGCCGAAGGCGCCAAGGAGGACAAGGCCGGCTGGCTGGGCTTTCTCAAACACCTCAAGGAACGCGGTCTCGGTGAGCCCCGGCTGGTGATCTCGGACGCCTGCATGGGCCTGGTGGAGGCCCTGGGTGAGATCTACCCCAACAGCCGCTGGCAGCGCTGCGTGGTGCATTTCTACCGGAATGTATTCAGTGTGGTACCCAACGGCAAGATGCGTGAAGTCTCGGCCATGCTCAAGGCGATTCATGCCCAGGAAAGCCTGGAAGCGGCCCGGGAGAAAGCAGATGCAGTTGTTAAAAAGCTGCGTGAGATGCGACTGGGTAAAGCGGCCGACAAGATCGTGGCCAGCATTGATGAGACGCTCACCTATTACGCTTTTCCAGATACGCACTGGCGGCGTATTCGGACCAACAATGCCCTGGAGCGGTTGATGCGGGAAATCCGCCGGCGGACCCGGGTTGTCGGTGCGTTCCCGGACGGTGAATCCGCCCTGATGCTGGCCGCGGCGCGGCTACGGCATGTGGCCGGCACCAAGTGGGGTGCCAAGCGCTATCTGACCATGGAACCGCTGTTTAAGCAGGAGGCACTACAGACCGCCTGACCACCGCCTCCAAAATGAAATTGCGAAAGATTCTGGACACTACCTCCTAATGGTATATGCGGGTTCAATGTTCCCGGAGCGGTGCCTGGTAATGAGCGAGATTGAGCAGACGATCCCTCGGCTGGTCGGCGAGCATGCGCCCAAAGGCCGCCTGCTTGTCGCCTTTTCCGGGGGGCGGGATTCCAGTGTGCTGTTGCATGCCGTCAGCCGGGTCTGTCCGGGGCGGGAATGCCTGGCCCTGCACGTGGACCATGGTCTGCACGAGCGCGCGACGGTCTGGGCCGAACACTGCCGGGAGTTTGCCGAGGGCCTGGGTGTTCCCTGCCGGGTCCTGAAAGTGAACGTGCCCCTGCCGCCGGGGGAAAGCCTCGAGGCGGCCGCCCGTCATGCCCGGTATCGGGTGCTTGCCGAGCAACTGCGGCCCGGTGACTGGCTGCTCACCGCCCATCACGCGGGCGACCAGCTCGAGACGTTGCTCCAGCGGCTGCTGCGCGGCAGCGGCAGCCTGGGGCTGTCCGGTATTCGGCTGCAGCGCCCACTGGGGCCCGGCCACATCCTGCGGCCCCTGTTGATGGTGGACGAGGCCGAGATCCAGGCCTATGCCGAGGACCATGCCCTGCGCTGGGTCGAAGACCCCTCCAACCGTGAACTGCGTCATGATCGCAATTTTCTGCGGCACAAGGTCCTGCCGTTGTTGCAGGCGCGCTGGCCGCAGGCCGGTCGGCAGGCGGCCCGGGCCGCCCGGCACCTGGCCGAGGAGGCCGCCGTGCTGCGTGAACTGGGCGAGGCCGATCTGGCGAGGGTCGGCGAAGGAGAGTGGATCAGTCTTCAGGCCCTGGGTGAGCTTTCGCCCGCCCGCCGCCGCAATCTGCTCCGTTACTGGCTCACCGATGAGCAGGGGCGTGGCCCGGGAATGGAATGGCTGGACCGGCTCCAGGCGGAGGTGATCGACGCCCGCCCGGACGCCGCTCCGGTGCTGGCCGTGGGCACGCGTCTGGTCCGGCGCCACGGGGACCGGCTTTATTGGATTCCCCGGGACCAGCCGGAGCCGGAACCGGGGCCTTTTCACTGGCAGGCGCCGGCCAGGGCGCTGGTGTTGCCCGGCAATGGCCGCCTGCAATTGCGGCCCGACGGGGCGGGGCGGACCGTTCGGCTTCCGGACTGCGTGACGGTCCGTTATCGCCAGGGCGGCGAGCTTTTTCACGACGGTCGCCACAGCCGTCGGCTGAAGGAGTGGATGCGGCTTGCGGAGATTCCTCCCGAAAAGCGGGATCGCCTGCCTCTTTTGCTGGATGGGGAAAGATTATTTGCCGCCGGCGAGAGTGTCCTTGATCCTGCCTATATCGCTGAAGAACGGGGGCAAAATGGGGCCAGGACGGGCCATCTGCGCTGGCTGGAGAAAGACTGAAAGTGCTGGTCCGGATTGAGCAAAGGCGCCTGATCTGGTAAGTTTGCGTCCCGATTCTGGCCCGTCATGGCGGGCACCTCCAGGCAATCGGGACCCCCATTCATGACCCATTTCATTTTCGTTACTGGCGGCGTGGTTTCCTCTTTGGGGAAAGGCATCGCCGCGGCTTCCCTTGGTGCCATTCTGGAATCCCGCGGACTCCGGATTTCCATGGTCAAGCTGGATCCCTACATCAATGTGGATCCCGGCACCATGAGCCCCTTCCAGCACGGTGAGGTCTTTGTCACCGAGGACGGTGCCGAAACCGACCTGGACCTGGGCCACTACGAGCGCTTTGTGCGTACCACCACCAGCCGCAAGAGCAACTTCACCACCGGCCGCATCTATGAAAGCGTCATCCGCAAGGAGCGGCGTGGCGATTACCTGGGCGGTACGGTGCAGGTGATTCCCCATATCACCGACGAGATCAAGCGCTCGGTGCTGCAGGCGGCGGGCGATGCCGATATCTGCCTGGTGGAGATCGGCGGCACCGTGGGCGATATTGAATCCCTGCCCTTCCTGGAGGCCATCCGGCAACTGAGTGTGGAGCTGGGCCGCAAGCGGACCCTCTACATGCACCTGACCCTGGTGCCGTTCATTGCCACTTCCGGCGAGATCAAGACCAAGCCCACGCAGCACTCGGTGAAGGAACTGCGCTCCATCGGTATCCAGCCCGATATTCTGCTGTGCCGGGCGGAGAATCCCCTGCCGGCGGATGCCCGGCGCAAGATCGCCCTGTTCACCAACGTGGAGGAACGGGCGGTGATCTCGGCCGCCGATGCCAGTGACATCTACGAGATTCCCATGCACCTGCGGGATCAGCAACTGGATGAACTGGTCACGGAAAAATTCGGCATCGACGCCCCCGCCGCGGACCTGCATGAATGGGAAGACGTGGTGACCGCCCTGCGCAATCCGGAGATGGCGGTCGATATCGCCATGGTGGGCAAGTATGTGGAACTGGCGGATGCCTACATTTCCCTGAATGAAGCCCTGAAGCATGCCGGTATCCACACCCGCACCAAGGTGAACATCCACTATTTCGATTCCGAGCAGATTACCCATGATGGTGCCGAGATTCTGGCCGACATGGATGCCATTCTGGTCCCCGGTGGCTTTGGGGAGCGTGGTATTGAAGGCAAGATTGCCGCTGCTCGATATGCCCGTGAACAGGGCATTCCCTACCTGGGGATCTGTCTCGGCATGCAGGTGGCGGTGATTGACTTTGCCCGTCATGTGGCCGGTCTCGAGGGCGCGCACAGCACCGAGTTCGCCCCTCACAATGAACATCCGGTGGTGGGCCTGATTACCGAGTGGCTGGACCGTGAGGGGACCACCAAGGAACGCACTGAAGAATCCGATCTGGGCGGCACCATGCGCCTGGGCTCCCAGAGTTCCTACATCAAGCCCGGCACGCTGGCGCATCAGGTTTATGGCCAGGATGAGATTCACGAGCGCCATCGCCACCGTTTCGAGTTCAACAACAATTATCTCGAACAGTTGAAGAAGGCCGGTCTGGTCTTCTCCGCCATGTCGGTGGATGACCTGGTCGAGATTGTCGAGTTGCCCGATCATCCCTGGTTCCTGGGTGTGCAGTTCCATCCGGAATTCACCTCCACGCCGCGGGATGGTCATCCCCTGTTCCAGAAATTCGTGGAAGCCGCGCGCAGCCATTCGGCCGGGCAAGCCCCCGCCGACGAAGCGGCCGCGGAAAGCGGCCAGTGATAGGGAAGCTCTCAACAGGCTTCATAGGAGACAAGCCATGAAGATTCGTGATTTTCAGGTGGGTCTGGACCAGCCGTTCTTCCTGATCGCGGGGCCGGACACGCTGGAAAGCGAATCCCTGGCCATGGAAGTGGCCGGGCATCTTCGGGAGGTGACCGAGCGGTTGGGCATTGCCTATGTCTTCAAGGGCTCCTTTGACAAGGCCAACCGCACATCCCTGAAAAGCTATCGGGGGCCCGGCATGGAAGAAGGGCTGCGCATACTCGAGAAGGTAAAGTCCGAGATTGGTGTGCCGGTGCTGACCGATGTCCATGAATACACGCCCATTGGCGAGGTTGCCAGTGTGGTGGATGTGATTCAGACCCCGGCGTTTCTTTGCCGTCAGACGGATTTCATCGTCAACGCCTGTTCCCACGGCATCCCGGTCAATATCAAGAAGGGCCAGTTCCTGTCGCCCTGGGAGATGCGCACCGTGGTGGAGAAGGCCCGTAGCAGCGGCAATGACAACATCATGGTCTGTGAACGCGGCTTCAGCTTCGGCTACAACAACCTGGTCTCCGACATGCGCGGCCTGTCGGTGATGCGCGAGACCGGTGCGCCGGTGGTCTTCGATTGCACTCATTCCGTGCAATTGCCGGGCGGGCAGGGTGGCAGTTCCGGCGGCCAGCGGCAGTTCATTCCCGTTCTTGCCCGTGCAGCGATTGGTGCGGGTGTCTCGGGGCTGTTCATGGAAACTCATCCCAAGCCCGATGAAGCGCTCTGCGACGGACCCAATTCCATGCCCCTGGATCGCGTGGAAGCGCTGCTGACATCTCTCAAGGCAGTGGACGACGCGGTCAAGGCGCAGACCTTGATCGAAGACCAACTGCAATAAATTCAAAATCACCAATTCAATCAATTCGAGGACTGCAAGCCATGGCGAAGATCAGTGACATCCTTGGCCGGGAGATTATTGACTCCCGGGGCAACCCCACCGTGGAAGCGGACGTGTTCCTGGATTCCGGTGAAGTGGGCCGGGCCGCCGTTCCCTCCGGTGCCTCCACGGGTGTCAACGAAGCCGTGGAACTTCGCGATGGTGATGAAAAGCGTTATCTGGGCAAGGGCGTGACCCGGGCCGTTGCCAACATCAACGGTGAGATTCGGGACAGCCTCAAGGGCATGGAAGCCGGCGACCAAAAGGCCCTGGACCAGAAGATGATCGAGCTGGACGGCACTGACAACAAGGGCCGCCTGGGCGCCAATGCCATCCTCGCCGTTTCCCTGGCAGCTGCCAAGGCAGCCGCCCTGGCTGGCGGCAAGCCGCTCTACCGGCACCTGGGCGGGGAGGCCGCCACCGGCATGCCCGTGCCCATGATGAATATCGTCAACGGCGGTGCCCATGCCGACAACAGCGTGGACATTCAGGAGTTCATGATCCTGCCCGTGGGTGCGCCCAGCCTGTCCGAGGCCCTGCGCCAGGGGGCCGAGATATTTCACCGGCTCAAGAAGGTGCTCAATGCCCGCGGGCTGAGCACGGCGGTGGGAGACGAGGGCGGCTTCGCCCCCGACCTGCCGTCCAACGAGGCGGCACTGGAAACCATTCTGGAAGCCATCGAGAAGGCCGGTTACCAGCCGGGCAAGGATGTGGTCCTGGGGCTGGATGTGGCCAGTTCCGAGTTCTACAAGGACGGGGTCTATGAACTGGCCTCGGAGAACAAGCGATTCAATGCCGAGGAATTTGCCGATTTCCTCGCCGACCTGGTGGACCGCTATCCCATTGTCTCCATTGAAGACGGCATGGACGAAAATGACTGGGACGGCTGGCAGGCCCTGACCCGCAAGCTGGGCGATCGGGTCCAGTTGGTCGGCGACGATCTTTTCGTGACCAATACCCGGATTTTCCAGCAGGGTATCGATCGCAACATCGCCAACAGCATCCTGATCAAGCCCAACCAGATCGGCACCCTGACCGAAACCCTGGCCGCCATTGAAATGGCCACCAAGGCGGGCTATTCCGCCGTGGTCTCCCATCGCTCGGGTGAGACCGAGGATGCCACCATTGCCGATATCGCCGTGGCCACCACCGCCACCCAGATCAAGACCGGCTCCATGTGCCGTTCCGACCGCATGGCCAAGTACAACCAGCTACTGCGGATCGAAGGTGAGCTGGGTAATAAGGCCAGCTACCCGGGGCGTCAGGCCTTTCCGTCCGGCGTCAAAATCGGGTAGCGTTATCGCCTACCCATCGACCGGTGGCGGCGCCTGGCGCCGCCGGGAATACTCTTCATGCGGATAGTGCTGGCCGTCTTGCTGCTGTTGTTGCTCGTACTCCAGTACCAGCTCTGGGCGGGCCGTGGGGGCGTGCCTGAGTTATGGAATCTGCGCCAGCAGATCGAGACCCAGGAAGAAGAAAACGAACGCCTGCGCGCTCGCAACGAAGCCCTTGAAGCCGAAGTGGACAACCTGCGTGAGGGTCTGGAAGCGATCGAGGAGCGGGCCCGCAGCGAGCTGGGGCTGGTCCGTGAAGGTGAGGTCTTTTTCGAGGTGATCGAGCTGGACCGGGCCTTTGAGGAAGAGTCCGACGGGGAAGAGGGGGATAATGGTGAGTAGCACTGAAGGCGTGGCCATCTGGGCCGTCGTGCCGGCGGCCGGGGCAGGGCAACGCTTCGGCGCGGGCCGGCCCAAGCAATATCTCAGTCTCCGCCCCGGGCTCTGCATTCTCGAGGCCACCCTCCAACCCCTACTGGCCGATCCACGACTGCACGGCATCGCCGTGCCCCTGGCTCCCGATGACGAGTACTGGGATGGTTTGGCACTGTCCCGCGATCGTCGCCTCCATGCCTGCGAGGGTGGCGCGGAACGGGCGGACTCTGTCCTGCGTGGACTGGCCCACCTGCGATCCCTCGGTGCCGCCGATGAGGACTGGGTCCTGGTTCATGATGCCGTCCGGCCCTGGTTGACTGCCGGCGCCCTGTCCCGGCTGCTTGATGCCACTCTGGAAAGCGGTGATGCCGGTATTCTGGCCCTGCCGGTTGTGGATACGGTCAAGCGGGTGGATGAGGCCGGACGCATCGTGGAGACTGTGCCGCGCGAGCAGATATGGCTTGCCCAAACGCCGCAGATGGCAAGATTGGGGCGGCTGGAGCAGGCGCTGTCCCAGCAACTCGCCCAGGGGCACTGGCCCACGGACGAAGCGGCGGCGCTCGAGGCGGCCGGTGAGACCGTGCGGGTTGTTCTCGGCGAGCGCGGCAACATCAAGATTACCCATAGCGAAGACCTGAAAGGTCGAGACTGATCATGGCGGATGAAATAATCCGACTTTCCGCGCTGATTGATGCCGGCGATCTCGGACAGGCCGAACGCGGACTCAGGGCATTGCTCCAGGAACAGCCGCGAAACGGCCTGGCCTGGACGCATCTGGCCCGGGTGGCACTGCTCGCCGGTCACAAGGACGATGCCATTGAGCTGGCTGCGAAGGCACAGGATATGGAAGGGCCGCGTCAGGTCTTGCTGCCGGCCATCGCCCGCATCTGGATGCAGGCCGGCGTCCCCGGCAGGGGATTGCCATTACTGGATGCCCTCTCGTCCCGTAAACCCGATCTCCAGCAACTGCGCGGGCAGTTGTCATGGGCGGCCGGACGTTACGATCAGGCGCTTCGTTACTTTCGCCAGGCCCACCAATCCAAGCCGCGGGTGCCGAGCTATGCGGTCTCCCTGGGCAAGGCATTGATCGCAATGGGGCAGCGTCGAAAGGCCCTTGCCGTCCTGGACAAGGCAGCGGAGGGTGAAGCGGCGATGATGGCCGCCTGGCTCCGCTTCAGTGACCGTGACCCGCGCGCCAGCCTGGATGTTGCCAGGCGTTCACCGGCCCGGGAGCATCCCCGTCTGGAGCTGATGCGTGCTGCCTGCCATTATCTCCTCGGTGATCCGGCGGCGGCGGAAGGGGCGTTGACGCGCGCCGGCCGGGATCGTCGTCTGGAGCCTGCCGTGACTTCCCTGCGCTACTGGCAAGAGCAGGGTGCCGATGCGCGCCTGCTCAGCGTACCGTCGAACGTGCTGCGCCATGGCTTGAAAGCGGCGCCGGAGCAAGGCCTGGTATTGGAGTTCGGTGTCTTCCACGGTCGCAGCATCCGTCAGATTGCTGCCGCCCGGCCCGGTCCGGTACATGGTTTCGACAGTTTTTCCGGTTTGCCCGAGGCCTGGGGGCGGGAACCGGCGGGCAGTTATTCAACCCTGGGGGAGCTCCCCAAGGTTCCGGATAACGTCACGCTCCATGCCGGCTGGTTTGACGACACGCTGCCGGATTTTCTCGCCGAGCATCCCGGCGACTCAGTGGCCCTGGTCCATATTGATTGTGATCTCTACAGTTCCACCCGCAGCGTACTGGAGCAGTTGGCTGAACGACTGGTGCCGGGCACGGTAGTGGTGTTCGACGACTATCTCGGCTATCGCGGTTGGCAGGATCACGAGTACCGGGCCTGGCAGGAGTTCGTTACTAGCCACCGAATACAATATCGTTATCTGGCCATGGCACTGGCAGGGCGTGAGGTGGCTGTCCGGATTGACGCGGTGGGGAGTCCCACCTAGCGGGGTTTGAAGCCGAAGGGGCTCCAGCGTTGCAGTTCCAGGATATTGCCTTCCGGATCCTTGACGTAACACCAGGTCACCGAGGCGGTAGGGCTGGGTGAGAGGGTGACCACCTTGCCCACCGCGCTGCCGCCATTGGCCAGCACCGACTTGCGGGCCGCCGCCACATCCCGAACCTGAAAGCAGATATGGCCGAAGCCGATGCGGTTCACCGAGCGCGGTGGATCATCGCCACTGGGGTCATATTGGAAGATCTCCAGCGTGGGCGCAGCGTCGCCGTCAAAGCCGGGCAGCTTCAGGTGCACGCCCCGTAGTCGGGCCCCCGAAAGTCCGGTACCGGCATCCAGATCCCGTCCCTGATAATCCCGCTCGGGCCCCACCGGCAGGCAGCCGAAGACGTTTTCATAGAAATCGGCCAGTCGTCGCCAGTCGCGGGCAACGATATTGACGTGGGCAAAACGGGCTCGGTGACTCATGATTGCGCATTATGCCTGAACCGCCCGCCATGGGATAATGCCGGCCCCTGGCAGGCGCCTTGCGCCGGTGTGGATCGTATGGACTGTGGGAGCGGCAGGTGACAACCCTGAGAATCGGGCACGGATTCGACGTGCATGCATTCGGCGAAGGAGACCATGTTATGGTCTGTGGCGTGCGGATTCCCCATCACCGGGGCGTGCGCGCCCACTCCGACGGTGATGTGGCCCTGCATGCCCTGTGTGACGCCATCCTGGGTGCCGCCGCGCTCCCGGATATCGGCCAGCTTTTTCCGGATACCGACCCCGGCTTTTCCGGCGCCGACAGCCGGGACCTGCTGGCGGAGGTGCTAAGGCGGATCGATGACCGCGGCCTGGCGCCGGTGCATGTGGACCTCACCGTGGTGGCGCAGGCGCCCAAGCTGGGGCTGCATGTACCGGACATGCGCGCGGTGCTGGCCGAAAGCCTGGGCCTTGCCACCGATAGGGTCAATGTCAAAGCCACCACCACCGAAAAACTCGGCGCCATTGGCCGCGAAGAGGGCCTGGCCGCCCACGCGGTGGTATTGCTGGATGAAGTGGGGAGTGAGCCCTGTGGATGATGAGGCCTATCGGTTTCAGGATCAGGCTCTGCCCCGCGCCTTTGGACCCGCGATTGGCGAGGCGGTCATTCGCAAGAGCCCGGATGATTTTCGCGTGGATGAAATCCTGGGCTTTGCCGCCGACGGTGAAGGTGAGCACTGCCTGATGCTGGTGGAGAAGCGCGAGGCCAATACTGACTGGATGGCCGGGCAGTTGGCCCGGCTTGCCGGAGTCAGGCCCCGGGATGTGGGTTATGCCGGGCTCAAGGACCGCCATGCGGTGACCCGACAGTGGTTCACCGTGCCCTGGCCCGCACAGGGCAATCCCCTGGATTGGGAGGTACCCCAGGGGCGAGTGATCGAGGCCCATCGCCATCGTCGCAAGCTGCGTCCGGGTGCCCTGACCGGTAACCGTTTTCGTCTGGCCTTGCGACATGTCTCCGCCGACAGCGGGCTCCTCGATCAACGCCTTGCCCGGATCGGCAGCCTCGGTGTCCCCAATTACTTTGGGCCCCAGCGCTTCGGCCGGGATGGCGACAATGTCATTCGCCTGCTGACACCGCCGCTGCCCCGACGACGCAAGTTACGTGGCTTGCTGCTGTCAGCCGGACGGTCCTGGTTGTTCAATGCCATTCTGGCGGAACGGGTGGGGGATGATAGCTGGCACCGCATCCTTGCCGGCGAACTGCCCATGCTGGATGGCAGTAACAGCCATTTTGTGGCCGAGGCCGATGATCCGGCGCTGGCGGATCGCTGCCGCCGGGGCGATATTCATCCCAGTGGCGCCATGTGGGGACAGGGCGGCAGTCCGGCCGGGGCTTCGGTGGCTGAGCTTGAAGAGCGGATCGCGGCTTTGCACCCGGCGCTGGTCAAGGTATTGGAAGAGGCCGGAATGCGACAGGAGCGGCGGGCGCTGCGTCTCCCGGTGCGGGGTTTGAGCTGGCGCCAGCAGGACGATTGCCTGTGGCTGGATTTCCGCCTGCCCGCGGGCAGCTATGCCACCACCGTGATTCGCGAATTTCTCAATGTACAGGACGGGAGCAAGTCATGATCAAGACTGAACGCAAAGGGGACGTGGCCGTCATCGAATTGGATCGGCCGCCGGTCAATGCCCTCAATCCGCAGCTCATTCAGGCGCTCGACCAGGGTCTGGCTGATGCGGTATCTGATGGGGCCCGCGGGATTGCCCTGGTGGGTGGGGAGAAGATGTTCTCCGCGGGGCTGGATGTGCCCGTGCTGTTGCGTCTCTCCCGGGAAGAGATGACCGAGTTCTGGTCCGATTTCTTTGGCCTGATTCAACGCCTGGCGACCTGCCCGGTGCCGATCGCGGCTGGTCTGACGGGGCACAGCCCGGCCGGCGGTGCGGTGCTGGCAATCTTCTGTGACTATCGGGTGATGAGCCGTGGCGAGTTCCGTATCGGCCTGAACGAAGTGCAGGTCGGGCTCCCTGTCCCGGATGTGATCTGCCTGGCCCTGGCCCGCCTGGTGGGCGCCGGGACGGCGAACCGCTTGCTGGCCTCGGGTGAGATGATCCTGCCGGAGGAGGCCCACCGGGTGGGCATGGTGGATGCCCTGGCCGATGATCCGGCCGCCACCCGCGCGGCGGCGGTGGAGTGGGCCACCCAGGTCGCGGCCCTGCCGCCGGTGGCGGTGGCCTCCACCCGCCGCGTCGTGCGCGCGGATCTCAGCGCCCTGTTCAAGGACGTGGATCGCGAAACCTGTGAGGCCATGAGCGAAGTCTGGTTCAGTGATGAAACCCAGGCAGCCATGCATGCCCTGGTTGAGCGTCTCGCCGCAAAGTGACTCTTGGTCGATTTCGAATGGCTTGGTGCCATCCGAAGTGGGTGGTTTCGGTTGGGATAGCACCTTTCCATGACGGTGACGGGTTGCGTTCCGGCCTAGGTGGCGACAGACCTTTCCAAGAACGCCGTAGACCCATCCCTGGGGGCTCTGGGTTCGCCCGGAAGGCTGCGCATTCCTGCTCCGCCTCCCGGTCCAGCCCGCACATCCCTGTGCGGGCGTTCGGCAAGCTGCGATGGTCCACTGGACCATCGGTCTTGCCTCACCCTGGCTCACACAGTCTTGGAAAGGTCTGTCGCCACCTAGGCCTGCCTTTGGTGGGGGGCACCTGGGCGGTGCTTGCTGAAGGTTTGTTCTGATATTTGAGCAGATTGACTTCGATTGGCTCGCTGAAATCGCGGATTAATCCGCTCCTACGGCGGCTTTCGAATAGGCAAATGGCACCGTAGGAGCGAGTTTATTCGCGATCTGACTGGCCAGATCGAAGCCAGGTGATTACAGAGCTAGGTCAGATAGGGAAGAATCCGCAATACGCCGTAAACGATGAGAAAGATGGCGACAATGTAATTTAGCAGCTTGGGCTTGATCAGAATGAGCACCCCGGCGATCACGGCGATGATGCCAATCAGAAGGTTTACATCGATACTCATGGTCAACTCCAGTGGAAAATGAAATGGTTAAAAGGGCTGCTCCCATCCTGATGCTATCGCTGCAGTAACACGTAGACCGCACCCGTGCCGCCGTCATTGGGACGCGCCGAGCAAAAGGCCAGGATATCGTCGCGCTTCTGCAGCCAGGTGTTGAGCTTGGTTTTCAGCACCGGCCCGCGATTGCCCGAGCGCAAGCCCTTGCCGTGAACGATGCGCACACAGCCGTAACCCATGTCATGACACTCGGCGAAAAACAGGCGCAGGCACTCCTGCGCTTCGCGCCAGTTCATGCCGTGGAGATCAAGTTGATCCCGTACCGGAATCCGGCCGCGTCGCAATCGACGCAAGACGTCGCCATTCAGGCCGGGGCGGGCAAAGCGTAGCTCCTCCCCGGTCTCCAGTGGTTCATCCCAATCCCCCTCCAGGGACTCGCGAACCACCGCCTGATCATCCTGACGGCGGAAGCGGGCCCGGGCTGGGGGGCGTCGACGCTGGACCGTGGCCGAATCGTCGCGGATCGGGCGCACATCGCCCACCGCCTGGCGAAACAGCTCACTGTCCTCATCGGTGATTACGGTATCCCGGTCGCTCATGCTGCCTCCAGGGCAAGCTTCATGGGGTAGAGGTTACTCAAGAACACCCCGGGACGAAAGCCGGCCGCTACGATCAGGGCCGGGATTCCAGTATAGTGTTGCGCGCTGCCGTGGGCCGCCACGGGCTGCCGTCTGCAAGGGGAGAGCGCTGAATTGAGAATTCTGGTGAGCAATGACGATGGTTACCTGGCCGAGGGGCTACGCACCCTGGCCGGGGCCCTCTCGGCACTCGGAGAGGTGACGGTGGTCGCCCCCGACCGCAATCGCAGTGGCGCCAGTAACTCCCTGACCCTGAATCGCCCCCTGCGCATTCATCAGGCAGAGGAGCGGGTCTATTGCGTGGAGGGTACGCCCACTGACAGCGTTCATGTGGCCATCACCGGTTTGCTGGACCATCAGCCGGATATGGTGATTTCGGGCATCAACGAGGGTGCCAACCTGGGAGACGATGTTCTCTATTCGGGCACCGTGGCGGCGGCCATGGAGGGGCGTTTCCTGGGCTTGCCGGCGATTGCCGTCTCCCTGGCCAATGAGGGGCGGGGCCATTACGAGACCGCCGCCCGGGTGGTGGTGGAACTGATCCATCGAATACATCGTGATCCGCTGCCGGTTGATACCATACTCAACGTCAACGTCCCTGATCTGGCCTGGGAGGCCATTGACGGGTTTGAGGCCACCCGGCTGGGTCATCGCAAGCGGGCGGAAGGTGTCATTCGTGACAAGGACCCGCGGGGCCGCCCCATCTACTGGATTGGTCCCGCCGGCTCCGAGGAAGACGCCGGACCGGGCACCGATTTCCATGCCGTTCGTAACCGCAAGGTATCGGTCACACCCCTGCAGGTGGACCTCACTCGTTACGCGGCCCTGGACCAGATCGCCGGCTGGCTGGACAAGGGGGGTGAGAGTCAATGAACGCACCCATTGAAGGCATCGGCATGACCTCGGCCCGGACCCGCGAGCGCCTGGTTCAACGACTCAAGGACAACGGCATCCAGCACCCCGGGGTGCTGGATGCGATACGCAATGTACCCCGGCATCTCTTCGTTGACGAAGCCCTGTCCAGCCGCTCCTACGAAGATACCGCACTGCCCATCGGCCACGGTCAGACCATCTCCCAGCCCTGGGTGGTCGCGCGCATGACCGAGGCCCTGATAGAGAACGGTCGTCCCGAGCGGGTGCTGGAGATCGGCACCGGCTGTGGTTACCAGACCGCAGTCATGAGCGGTCTGGTGGGTCAGATTGATACCGTGGAGCGGATCTCCGCCCTGTTGCAGCGGGCAAGGCGGAATTTGCGTCAGCTGGGGGTTCGCAATGTCCGTTTTCACCATGCCGACGGCTATGAAGGCTGGCAGGACCACGCGCCCTTTGACGGCATTCTTGCCGCCGCCGCCCCGGAAGCGGTACCGGAAGCGCTGCTGGAGCAATTGGCGGATGGCGGCACCCTGGTGATTCCGGTTGGGCCTTCCGGCTGTCAGGAGCTACTGCGGATTACCCGCGACGGTGAGCAATTCACGCGCGAGAATCTGGGGCTGGTCAGTTTCGTGCCCCTGCGCGGTGGCCGCGCCTGATGCGTATCTTCTCCTGGCTGTATGAGCGCGTCATGCGCTGGTCGGCTCATCCCCGGGCACCCTGGTATCTGGGTGGTCTCAGCTTTGCCGAATCCACCTTCTTTCCGGTTCCCCCCGATGTCATGTTGGCGCCCATGGTGCTGGCCCGTCCGCGCCGCTGGCTGCGTCTGGCCACGATCACCACACTGGCCTCCGTCATTGGTGGGGTTGTTGGCTGGCTATTGGGCTATTTCGCCATTGAACTGGTCATGCCGGTCATTGAACAGGCCAGCTATCAAGGCGCCTACGAGCGGGCGCGGGAGTGGTTCCTGGAATGGGGTTTCTGGGCAGTCCTGCTGGCGGGCTTTTCTCCCATTCCCTACAAGGTTTTCACCATTGCCGCCGGCGTACTGTCACTCAATCTGCCGGTATTCATTCTGGCCTCGCTGTTGGGTCGGGGCGGACGTTTCTATCTGGTGGCCTGGCTGGTTGCCTGGGGTGGGCCGCCGGTTGCCGCGCGCATTCGCAAGCATATCGACCTGGTGGGCTGGATTCTGGTCCTGATACTGCTTGTGGCCATTCTCGTCTGGCGCTTTCTGCGGTAGCCTTGACCCATTGAATCTCGCGGATGGGCGCATGAAGCGGTACTGGCAAGTTTCCCTCCTCAATCTGCTTTCCCTGGTGCTGGCGCTGAGCCTGGCGGCTTGCGCGGGTGCCCTGCGCTGGGATCCACTGACCTATACCGTCGAAGAAGGCGATACCCTCTATTCCATCGCCTTCCGCCATGGCCTGGATTACCGTGCGTTGGCGGAATGGAATGGCATAGGCAGTAACTATCTGATCTATCCGGGCGATGAGCTGGTGCTGAGCCGGCCGCCTGCCGGCGTCAGCCCTGAGCAAGTCGCGGAAGTGCGTGAACAGTCCGCTGACCGGGAGGCCGGCCGTTCTAGCGCTTCGTCTGGCGATGCCAGGGCTTCCGGACGGAGCCGTGGTCAGGGTAGTGGTACCCAATCTATGCCGCCGCGCGGTGATATCGACTGGCAATGGCCGCTGGAAGGGGAAGTGCTTAACCAGTTTGGTGAAGGCAGCATGGCTCGGGGCATCCAGATTGCCGCCGAGGAGGGGAGTGATGTTCACGCGGCGGCCAGCGGTCGGGTTGTCTATACGGGTAGTGGACTGATCGGATACGGTAAGCTTATTATCATCAAGCATGATGATGTTTATCTGAGTGCTTACGGGCATAATCAGGATATCCTCGTCGAGGAAGGTGATGACGTGGATGTCGGTGAACGCATAGGTCGAGTCGGACTGGGACGGGGCAACCGTTCCATGTTGCACTTCGAGATCCGTGCGGAAGGCCAGGCAGTGGATCCCATGAGACACCTGTCGGATTGAGTGGGGAATGTGGGTCGTGAATAGCGAGGGGTGATATGGGGGTGAGACAGTCCAACGGACCGCAAGACCGTGAGGAGGTCGAATCCTCGGATGCCATGGAGACTGCGGTGGAATCCACTGACACCCAGGCCCGGGAGGATAAGGGCAGCGACGGGGCCGAGGGGGTTGCCGAGACCAGCCCTGAGCCGGACTGGAATAACGCCGGCAACGGTTTCCCCGAGGAGAACCTGGACGCCACCCGCATGTATCTCAGCGAGATCGGCTTCTCGCCGCTGCTGACGCCCGAGGAAGAGGTTTATTACGCCCGCAAGGCCCTGGCCGGTAATGAAGCCGCCAGAAAGCGCATGATTGAAAGCAACCTGCGACTGGTAGTGAAGATCGCCCGGCGTTACAACAACCGTGGTCTGCCCCTGCTGGACCTGATCGAGGAAGGCAATCTGGGGCTGATCCATGCGGTGGAAAAATTTGACCCGGAGCGGGGTTTTCGCTTCTCCACCTACGCCACCTGGTGGATCCGCCAGACCATTGAGCGGGCCATCATGAACCAGACCCGCACCATCCGCCTGCCCATCCATGTGATCAAGGAAATCAATCTCTACCTGCGCGCTGCCCGCAAGCTGGCCCAGGATCTGGATCGCGAACCCACCGCGGAAGAAATCGCCTCGACCCTGGACAAGCCTCTCCAGGACGTGGAGCGCATGCTCGGGCTCAATGAACGTATTGCCTCGGTGGACACGCCGATCGGCAAGGAGGGGGATCGCCTGCTACTGGATGCCATCCCCGACGATGGCAACAGTGACCCTTCCCGCCGCCTCCAGGACGAAGACCTCAACGCCGTGGTGGAGATCTGGCTGGGCCGGTTGACCGATAAACAGCGGGAAGTGGTTCAGCGGCGCTTTGGCCTCAATGGCCACGAGAAAGCCACCCTGGAAGAAGTGGGCAATTGTATCGGCGTCACCCGCGAACGGGTGCGTCAGATTCAGATGGACGCGCTCAAGCGACTCCGTCGCCTGCTGGAAAAGGAAGGGCTTTCGGAAGAGGCGTTGTTTGAGTAGCTCCGAGCTCCGAGCTGGCCGTGCATGCTGAACGGCTTACCGTTTTCTGCAAGCGGCAACCATTCCCGGCTGTATCCAGAATCTAGCGCAAACCGTTTCGAAGCGGCACGGCATTCATGTCAGCACGGCCAGCTCGCCGCTCGCCGCTCGAGGCTCGAAGCTCATCAATCAATCATCAACAACGCGGCCATTACCGATCTTTCCTCTCCGACCAGCACATTGAAGGTGCGGCAGGCCGCGCCGGTGTCCATGAATTCCAGGCCGACCCCCTGGCCCAGCACGGCGGCGAGGATTTCCTGAGGCGGGATGCGGGTCTCGCCACCCGTGCCCAGGAGAATGACTTCCGGCCGGTCCTCGACCAGTGGGGTAAAGTCCTCCGGTCGTAGATCCTCGAAACGCTCCGGGCGCCAGCCGCTATCCACCGCGGATGGCGTGATCACGCAGCTACGCGTGATAAGATTCTCGTTCACGCGGATGCTGCCGGCTTCATAGGCGCGAATGATCTGCCGGGCATCGCCGGCAAGGAAATCCTTTTCAACCTTCATGGTGGCGGATACTCTCCCGCATGTCTGAAACTGCTCATCAGTCTAACAGGCGACGCCCCCGTCTGCGTCTCCATTTTCCTGGTCTGTTCGATGTCGGTCGGGTACTGGTCGAAGATCTACAGGCCCAGGCACCGGCCCTGCCGGGGCTTCACCGTCTGCTGGCCCGTGGCGATGCGCTGCCGGCTGACAGCTTGCAGGGGCCCGGGCAATCCCAGGCTGCCCTTGCCCTGTTGGGGGAAGGTAAGCGCCCGAGGCAAGGCTACTGGTTGCGGGCCGACCCGGTGCACCTTCGCCCCGATCAGGACTTTCTTCTGCTCTGGGATGGCCGCGCTCTCGACCTCGACGCCGAGGAAGCCGACGCCCTGGTCGGGCAGTTCAATCAGCAGTTCGCTGAAGACGGCTGGCGGCTGGAGGTTCAGGCTCCCGATCGTTGGTATCTGGCCGCGCCCGGGGACCTGAGCGTTGAAACCACGCCGGTGGCGGCAGTGACCGGGCGCAATATCAATCACTTCATGCCGGCCGGTCCCGATCGGGTAAAACTTGAGCAGCTCATCAATGAGACCCAGATGCTGTTTCATGATCATCCGGTCAATCAGGCCCGGACCGCCCGCGGCCTGCCCACCGTCAGTGGTGTCTGGCCCTGGGGTGGGGGGCGGCTCGATGAGGTGGAAAACAGGCTCGGCTCCTGGGCATCCCTGCTGTCCAATGATCCGGTCTGGCAGGGCCTGGCTCAGCATCAGGGCTGCAAGAGTGGGCCGGAACCGGCGAGTTTCTCCGACTGGCGGGGCCAGGCATGGGGCGACAGCCTGGTGGTGATCGAGACCGGCACCCGCGCCGCGCTGGACGGCGATGGTCCGGGCTGGCAGGCGGCTCTTGAGCAGCTCGACCGGGATTGGTGGCAGGCGGCCCTGCGTGCCCTGGGCAAGGGCGAGCTGGACAGCCTGGAGCTGGCACTGGGACCGCTGGGTCCATGGCATATGCGGCCCGGCATGCGCTGGCGTTTCTGGCGACGTGAACGGCCCTTGTGGGAGCACCTGGCTGAGTCGGAGGCGGAATGATTTCCCGAATCCGCCGCCGACAGCCCGATCCGACCGTCTCTCCCGGGGCACAGACCTTGAGCGTTCATCCGGTCCTGCGCCGGGTGTATGCCGCCCGGGGTATCCACAGCGTCGAGGACATCGATTATCGTGCCGCCCGCCTGCTGCCACCCAAAGGACTGGATGGTCTGTCCGAGGCCGCAGCGCTGGTCTCCCGCCATTTGAGTGAAGGGCCCATTCTCATCGTCGGCGATTTTGACGCGGATGGCGCCACCGCCACCGCCCTGCTCAAATCGGGCCTCGAGGCGATGGGCGCGGCGGCGGTGGATTACCTGGTGCCCAATCGCTTCGATTTCGGCTATGGCCTCTCGCCGGAACTGCTGGAGGTGGCCCGGGAGCGGGATCCGGCCTTGATCATCACCGTCGATAACGGCATCTCAAGCATTGAGGGTGTCGCCGCCGCCAGGGCCGCCGGTATCGATGTGTTGGTCACCGACCACCACCTGCCCGGCGAGACCCTGCCGGGCGCCAATGCCATCCTCAATCCCAATTTGCCGGGGCAGGGCTTTGCCAGCCCCCACCTGGCCGGTGTGGGGGTTGCCTTCTATCTCTTGCTGGGTCTGCGTCAGCACCTGCGGGATGCACAATGGTTCGAGCAACAGGCCATCCCCGAACCCAGCCTCGCCGAATGGCTGGATCTGGTTGCTCTCGGCACGGTCGCCGACCTGGTGCCCCTGGATCGCAATAACCGGATTCTGGTTCACCAGGGTCTGCAGCGGATCCGTGCCGGCAGCCTGCGGCCGGGCCTGGAAGCCCTGATTCGGGTGGCGGACCGCAACCGCGCCGACCTGACGGCCGCCGATCTCGGTTTTGCCATCGCCCCACGCCTGAACGCCGCCGGTCGCCTGGACGACATCTCCCACGGCATTGAGACCCTGCTCGCCAGAGACCCGGGCAGAGCGCGGGCAGGCGCCGAAAAGCTGGACGCCATGAATCGGGAACGGCGTTACCTGCAGCGGGACATGCAGGAGCAGGCCGAGCGTGCCCTGGAGCGTATCAAGCTGGACGGGGGAGCAGAGTTGCCCGCCGCGCTCACCCTGTTCCGGACCGACTGGCACAGCGGTATCGTTGGCCTGCTGGCATCCCGCCTGAAAGAGCGTTTTCACCGACCGGTGGCGGTCATGGCACCGGACGGAGATAGGATGCTGAAAGGCTCACTCCGTTCCGTCCCCGGTATCCATATCCGTGATGTCCTGGCCGACATGGACAGTCGACAGCCGGGGATGATCGAACGCTTTGGCGGCCATGCCATGGCCGCCGGTCTCAGTCTCCGGTCAGACCGCCTAGACAGCTTCCGCCGCTTGTTCAAGGAAGCGGTGGAGGCCCGTGCCGGGGCGGAGACACTGTCCGGCATCATCCACAGCGATGGCCCCCTGGAGGTCTCGGAGCTGTCGCTTGAGGTGGCCGAGCTGATCCGTCGGCATGGGCCCTGGGGGCAGGGCTTTCCCGAACCCCTATTTGATGGCGAATTCCGGGTTCTGGAAGAGCGGGTGGTGGGGGAGCATCACCTCAAGCTGCGCCTGCAACATCCCGATGCGGCCACGCCCATCGACGCCATTGCCTTCAATCCGCCGCCGGAACAGTTGGGCGGCCTGCCGGAGTGGATCCGCATCGCCTACCGGCTCGAGGTGAACGAGTGGCAGGGCCTGCGTCGTCCCCAGCTGCTGGTGGTCCTGATCGAGCCCCTGTGAGGGACAGGGGCCCCGCGTGGGCCGAAGCTTCATCCAGTCATCCGAATGGTGTAGCATACGCGGGTTTCAAGGCCCCGGCCCCGGGGTGAACTTCCGGAAACAGTGAACCAACAGCGGGAGAGGCAGCTCGTGTCTGACGCCGTCGAAACCAATGCCATTCAACGCCAGATCAGCGACCTGCAGGAGCGCATTGAAGCGCTGAGGGGGTATCTTTGACTACCCTGGTCGCAAGGAAAGACTGACCGAAGTCACCCGCGAACTGGAAGTCCCCGAAGTCTGGAATGACCCGGAACGGGCCCAGGCCCTTGGCCAGGAGCGGGCCCGTCTGGCGGAAATCGTGGACAGCCTGGAAGAATGCAGCTCCCGCATCGAGGATGCCGGTGAGCTGTTCGATATGGCGCAGCAGGAAGATGACCAGGACACCCTGCGAGAGTTGCCCGGTGAACTGGACGACCTGACCACCATTGTCGAGAAAATGGAATTCCGCCGGATGTTCTCCGGCGAAATGGACGAGGCCAACGCCTTCGTGGACATCCAGGCCGGTTCTGGTGGCACCGAAGCCCAGGACTGGGCCGAGATGCTGCTGCGCATGTATCTGCGCTGGGGCGAACAGAAGGGCTTCAAGACCACGTTGATGGAATGCTCCGCCGGGGAAGTGGCCGGCATCAAGAGTGCTACCGTCAAGTTCGAGGGCGACTATGCCTTCGGCTGGCTACGCACCGAGACGGGTGTCCACCGCCTGGTGCGCAAATCTCCCTTCGATTCCGGCAATCGCCGTCACACTTCCTTCGCTGCGGTTTTCGTCTCTCCGGAGATCGACGACAACGTGGAAGTGGATATCGATCCCTCCGACTTGCGCATTGATGTCTATCGGGCCAGCGGTGCCGGTGGTCAGCACGTCAACACCACCGAATCCGCCGTGCGTATCGTGCATGAACCCACCGGCATTGTGGTGCAGTGTCAGACCGAACGTTCCCAGCACAAGAACAAGGCCACTGCCATGAAGCAGCTGCGGGCCAAGCTCTACGAGCATGAGATGCAGCAGCGGCGGGAAAAACAGGCGGCGGTGGAAGAGGGCAAGTCCGACATCGGCTGGGGCAGTCAGATCCGTTCCTATGTCCTCGACCAGTCGCGGATCAAGGACCTGCGTACCGGTGTCGAGATCGGTAACACTCAGGGCGTGCTGGACGGCAATCTGGAACCCTTCCTTGAGGCCAGTCTGAAAAAGGGTCTCTGAACCACCTTGCCAGGATGCGGGGCGACCCGCCTTAATACTTCAATGCTTTCCCAGGAGCAATCAGGGTCATGAGTCAGGAACAGGAACACAAGCTCATCCAGCACCGCCGCGACAAGCTTGCCGCATGGCGCGAGAGTGGCGAAGCCTTCCCCAATGATTTCCATCGCGACTCGCTGGCCGATGAGCTGCACGGTACTTACGGCGAACGCAGTGGGGAATCCCTGGAGTCGGGAGAGATTCGCGTTCACGTCGCCGGGCGGATGATGGAAAAGCGGGTGATGGGCAAGGCCAGTTTTGCCAAGCTCCAGGACAGCACCGGCCGAATCCAGCTATTCGTGCAGCGCGACGCCCTGCCGGAAGGTGTCTACAAGACCTTCAAGACCTGGGATGTGGGTGACATCGTCGGCGCCACCGGCACCCTGTTCAAGACCAAGACCGGCGAGCTGTCGGTCAAGGTGGAAGAAATCCGCCTGCTGACCAAGTCACTGCGCCCGCTGCCGGAGAAGTTCCATGGCCTGCAGGACCAGGAAACCCGTTACCGCCAGCGCTATCTGGACCTGATCATGAACCGGGAGGTCATGGAGACCTTCAAGACCCGTACCCGGATCATCCAGCTCGTGCGCGATTTCATGAACGCCTCGGGCTTCATGGAAGTGGAAACGCCGATGATGCAGTCCATCCCCGGTGGTGCGGCGGCACGGCCCTTTATGACTCATCATAACGCCCTGAATATGCCCCTTTACATGCGAGTGGCGCCAGAGCTCTTCCTCAAGCGCCTGGTGGTGGGCGGCATGGATCGGGTCTATGAGATCAACCGCAACTTCCGGAACGAGGGGGTCTCCACCCGCCATAATCCGGAATTCACCATGCTGGAGTTCTATCAGGCCTATGCCGATTACAATGACCTGATGGCTCTGACCGAGCGCATGTTCCGCAGTATCGCCGAGGCCGTGGTGGGCGGTGATGTGGTCGAGTACCAGGGTGAATCCTATGACTTCTCCCGGGACTTCGAACGCTTGACGGTTGAGGCAGCCATCCTGCGTTATAACGAAGGCCTGGATGAGGCTCGCCTGCGTGATCGTGACTATCTGGCCGGGGTGTGTGAGAAGCTGGGGATCAAGCTGGAAGACAATTGGGGCCCCGGCAAGCTGCAATTGGAGATCTTCGAGAAGACCGCCGAACACCGCCTGATCCAGCCGACCTTCGTGATCGACTATCCCACCGAGGTCTCGCCCCTGTCTCGGCGCAAGGATGACGATCCCTTCCTGACCGAGCGTTTCGAGCTGATCATTGGTGGCCGTGAGCTGGCCAATGGCTTCTCCGAGCTCAATGACGCCGAAGACCAGGCCGAGCGTTTTCGCGAGCAGGTCCGCTCAAAGGAAGCCGGCGACGAAGAAGCCATGTTCTATGATGCCGACTTTGTCCGGGCCCTGGAATTCGGTTTGCCGCCCACGGCCGGGGAAGGCATCGGCATCGACCGCCTGGTGATGCTGTTTACCGATTCGCCCTCGATTCGTGACGTGCTGCTGTTCCCCCTGATGCGCCCGGAGGCGGCCTCAGGCGACACAGACTGAGCTGTCGCAGCCGGTATCGTCGACAAGATGAAAAAAGACCGGGGCCAAAGGCCCCGGCCTTTTCTGGTTTAGACTGATTACGAGCGGTCTTGCTCGGTGCCTGGTACCAGCAGTACCGGTCGGTTGGCATTGCGGCAGATGTATTCGGCGGTAGAGCCCAGGCGGACGCCACGCACGCCCTCGCGGCCACGGCGGCCGGTAATGATCAGGGAGGCTCGCTCGGCGGCGGCAATCTGGGGAATGACCTGCTCGGCGCGACCCAGGTCAACGCTGCGGATCAGGCGGACATCGGCATCCGCGGCCTTCTGGGTGATCCGTTCCAGGCGCCGCCAGGCTCGGGCAATGTCATTGCTGGAGCTCACCGTGATCACGCGCAGGTGCTTGTCCTTGCCCAGCATCTGCAGGGCATGATCCTCGGCGGCCTCGGCCGCACTGGAGCCGTCGGTGGCCAGCAGGGTGGGGCCATCACGGCGCGGCACCTTGTCTTCGCCCTCGTCGGCATCCCGGACATCCTCCAGAAGTACCGGCAGTGTCGCCTTGCGCACCAGGCCGGAGGCAGTGCTGCCGATGAGCAGGCGCTTGGCCGGATGGTGGGCGCGGGAGCCGGTGACGATCAGATGCATGCCCTCGTCACTGGCCAGGGTCAGGATCTGCTCAACCGGGTCGCCGGAGACGATGCGGGTCTCCACTGTAAAGCGGTCGCGGAGCACATCGGCATGCTCTTCCAGCTTTTCCTTGCGTTCCGCCGTGCTCAGCTTCGCGCTGCCTTCACCGCCACTGCCGGTGGCAGTGGGTTTGACATTGACCAGCACCACCCGCTTGACGCCCATTCGTTCCATGTAATCAAGGCGCTTGAGCATGGGCAGGCTGGAGCGGGAGAAATCCACGGCGATCAGGGCGCTTTCGTACATTGATGTCTCCTTGCGATGTTTATAAGGCGCCGGCATAAACGCTGAAACCGTTGGGCCTGGCGATTTGCCGATCAATTATAGCGTTGGCCGCTGCCGCCAATCCTGACGGTCGGCGCCAAGCCCGGGTACTGCGCCGGGGCAGAAGTAACGGCCCGATACCCGATACTGTACAACATTATGCAGTGATTACATTACCAGCCGATGGCAAGTCTGTTTTGACTTGCATCAGGTTCAGGCTTGATGGGCATCGGGAAGCGCCGGCGGCGCTTCCCTAATAGGCCAGCGCCGGAAAGCGCCGTCGATCCAGTGGCAGCTTCATGGTGTGGCGGGAGGTGAGGGCAAACCAGCCTTCGGCGTGGGCCAGAAGCTGCTGGGGATTCTCGGTTTCCTCGCCATCCCGGACGAGTTGCTGGAGCGCACAAAGGTAGGCGGGGAGCTGGGGGGCATGACCGTGGTCATAGGGCATCCACGCATCCGGGATTTCGCCGGTAGTGACGCTGACCCGGCCAGGTTGCCGGGCTTCGAAGCGAACGGTCACCGAAATGACCGAACCGTAGTCGTCCCTGAGCATTTCGCCAATCAGGCCGGGCACACTATCGGTGGGCAGGTGGTGGAAGCAGCGCCCGGCGCGGGATATGCCGTTAAACAGGGCACCATCGGCTCGGGGCAGGGTCGGCCATTGCACCTGGTAAGGGTTGGGTGCCCGCATGATGTTCTCTCCCTCCGGCAGACATGAAAAACGCTTCCATTGCCTATTTCAACGGCCGGCTGGAGAGGAACTTTAGGGATCCGTCGATCAATCCTGTTCCACTTGCCCGGCCCCGCTCATCAACGGCTCGGAGGGGTGCAGAACGCTCCGGCGGGCGCCGGAATGGGTCCGAGGCGGTGCCCTGGAAGGCGCTGACTAGTCGAAGAGCTTCAGCGCGGGGGCTTCCCCGTCAGCTTCCCCACCACCATCCAGATGCAATTCGCCATCATGGTTCTCCCTGACCACAATCTGCACCAGCCAGTGGCTTGCGTCACTAGCCGCCACCGAGTCCAGCACCTGACCCACCAGGCGGTCGGCACTGTCACGGACAGCTGCGCCGGCGGGAGCAGCCTGCTGGCAGCGGGCCAGCTTCAGGCCCTGCTTGACCTTGCCCAGGTAGTGGGTTCGGGCGATCACTTCCTGGCCGATATAGCAGCCCTTGCGAAAGCTGAGGCCGCCGAAGTGGTCCAGGCCGAGAAACTGGGGCAGGAAGCGGCCGCTGGTCTCGGGGCCGAGCCTTGGCAGGCCGGCCAGCAATTCCCGGCGTCGCCATTCAGTCTCGCGGATCGGCAAGTCGCCGGCTGCCTCGAACTCATCCCAGAGCGACCGTGCCTCGCTGAGCGGACCGGACCAGAAACCGGCCGCCGACAGGCCGCTGAGAGGCCGGAAGGGCGTTTCTCCACTGTCATTGTCATCCCACCGCCCCAGAACGACGGTGTCCTGCTGCGCCGACAGGTTCACTTGGGCGCGCAAAACATAGAGACGCAGTTTTGGCAGCACCGTGTCCATGAGACTGCTGGGCAAGAGCAGTTCAAAGCCGCTTTCATCCCGGCTCATCAACACGGTGGTCACCGCCCGCCCCTTGGGATCGTGCCAGGCGGTCAGCACCGCCTCATCCTGGCCCAGTTCGCCCACGGCCGCGCTGAACTGACCGTCCAGGAAGCTTTCCGCGTCACCACCTTCCGCTCGCACCACGCTCAGGCCCGGCAGCCAGGCGAGGGCCGTGGAATCCGGCTGATCGGCCTTCTCCCGGGACCGCACAAACTCGGCCCAGGTCTCGATATCGTTGATCGCTGCTGATTCTGTCATGGGCTTCTACCACTGTCTCCGCTCGGGGTGACTTTGCCAAGGGCGCGTCAGCGTATAGAATACTGCGAGCTTTCGAAAGTGGTCGAACCCGGCGGGCGTCTGTGCCCGCCGAGCTGTTTCCACCGCCTTCGATGGATGGTCGTACCGTTTCATGTCACTCCGGGAGCGAGCCCATGTCCATGTCCGAGAAAGAAAGAGAATTCAGACGGGCACGGGCGACCGGTGGATTGGCCGGCGAGGATGCCGGTGTGGCAGGTGACGGGCAATCGGCTGAAAGCGAGCATCAAGGCCCGCGCGAGATCGGCGGCCCCAAGGGGCCGGAGCCGACCCGCTACGGCGACTGGGAAGTGAAGGGGCGCTGCTCGGATTTCTGAAACCGGAGAAACGCTTGCCTCCTGAATCGCCGGCATGGCTGTGGAGGCGGAATTGGTCTGACTCTGGTGGCAAGGAATCCATCGCTGCTCCACCTGAATTGTTCATTCATTGAATCGAGGTGACCCGCATGGCGGCAGAAAACCGGCCGGTTTCACCCCATCTCCAGATCTATCGCTTTATGTGGACGATGGCATTGTCCATCCTGCACCGCATCACGGGCGTGTTTCTGACGATCGGGACCATCTTTCTCGTGTACTGGCTGGTATCGGTCGCAGCCGGTCCCACTGCCTACGCCACCGCCCAGGAGCTGATCGCTTCCTGGCCCGGCCGCCTGTTGCTGTTCGGCTGGACCCTGGCGTTCTGGTACCACTTCTGCAATGGCCTGCGTCATCTGTTCTGGGATGCCGGTCAGGGTCTGGACCTGGGCGCCGCTCGGCTGTCCGGCTATCTGGCCGTGGCCGCCGCGGTCCTGCTGACCCTGCTGACCTGGTATGCCGCCTACGCCACCCACGGAGGTGTCCTGTGAGCCTGCGAACTCCCCTGAAGCGAGCCAAGGGCCTTGGCGCGGCCGGCGACGGTGTTCATCACTGGCTGATCCAGCGTCTGACCGCGGTAGCCCTGATCCCCCTGTTCATCTGGTTTATCGTCTCCCTGGTCAGCATGACCGGTGCCGATTACGCCACCGTCAGTCAGTGGATGGCCAATCCCTTGGTGACCATCCTGCTGGTGCTGTTCATTGGCACGCTTTTCTATCACTCGGAGCTGGGACTGCAGGTCGTCATCGAAGACTATGTGTCCAGCAAGGGATCACGCCTGACATTCCTTGTTCTGTCCCGTTTCGTCCATTTCTTCCTTGCCGCCGCCGGCATCATCGCCGTGCTGCGGGTAGCATTCGGAGCCTGAGTCAATGTCGAAGGCCTACGAGATAATTGATCATCAGTATGACGTTGTGGTGGTGGGTGCCGGCGGTGCCGGCCTGCGTGCCACCCTGGGCTTGGCCGAGAAGAATCTCAGCACAGCCTGCATCACCAAGGTGTTCCCCACGCGCAGTCACACTGTCGCCGCCCAGGGCGGAATCAGTGCTTCCCTAGGCAACATGGGCGAGGACGATTGGCGCTGGCATATGTATGACACCGTCAAGGGGTCCGACTGGCTGGGTGACCAGGACGCCATTGAGTACATGTGCAAGGAAGCACCCAAGGCGGTGATCGAGCTGGAACACTATGGTGTGCCGTTCTCACGCACCGACGAAGGCAAGATCTACCAGCGTCCCTTCGGTGGCATGACCACGCATTTTGGGGAAGGCACGGCCCAGCGTACCTGTGCCGCCGCCGACCGCACCGGTCACGCCATGCTGCATACCCTGTATCAGCAGGCCCTGCGTAACCACGCTGAATTCTTCATTGAATACTTCGCCCTGGACCTGATCATGGACGAAGAGGGGGTCTGCCGCGGGGTCATGGCCTGGAATCTGCAGGATGGCACCATTCACCGCTTCCAGGCCCATACCGTGATCCTGGCCACGGGCGGTTATGGTCGTGCCTACTTTTCCTGCACCTCCGCGCATACCTGTACCGGTGACGGCAATGGCATGGTTCTGCGTGCCGGCCTGCCGCTGCAGGACATGGAATTCGTGCAGTTCCATCCCACCGGCGTTTACGGTGCCGGCTGTCTCATCACCGAGGGCGTGCGTGGCGAGGGTGGCTATCTGACCAACTCCGAGGGTGAGCGCTTCATGGAGCGTTACGCCCCCAACGCCAAGGATCTGGCATCCCGCGATGTGGTGTCCCGCTCCATGACAATCGAGATCCGTGAAGGTCGTGGTGTGGGCAAGGACAAGGATCATATCCATCTTCACCTGGAGCATCTGGGCGCCGATGTGATCAACGAACGCCTCCCGGGCATTGCGGAAACCGCCCGCATTTTCGCCGGGGTGGACGTCACCAAGGAACCCATTCCCGTGCTGCCCACCGTGCACTACAACATGGGCGGCATTCCGGCCAATTACCATGGCGAAGTGCTGACCCTGAAAGACGGTAATCCGGATCATGTGGTGCCCGGCCTGATGGCGGCGGGCGAGGCCGCCTGCGTCTCCGTGCATGGGGCCAACCGACTGGGCTCCAACTCCCTGCTGGACCTGGTGGTCTTCGGTCGTGCCGTGGCCGAGCGCTGCGGTGAGCTGATTGAGCCGGGGCAACGTCACAAACCGCTGCCGGCAGACGCCGGTGATGCCTGTCTGGAACGCCTGGACCGCCTGCGCAATGCCAAGGGCGATCTCAAAACGGCCGACATCCGGCTGGACATGCAAAAGACCATGCAGTCACACGCCGCGGTCTTCCGGACCGGGGATGTGATGCAGGAAGGCATTGAGCAGCTCAAGAAGACGGTTGCTTCTTTCGATCGGGTTTCCGTTTCCGATCGATCCCTGGTCTGGAATTCGGACCTGGTGGAAACCCTGGAGCTGGATAATCTCCTTGGTCAGGCCATGGCCACCATCGAATCGGCCAAGAATCGTGAAGAGAGTCGGGGTGCCCATGCCCGTGAAGACTACTCTGATCGTGACGATGACAACTGGATGAAACATACCCTGGCCTGGTACGACGGCAAGGGTGGGGTGAAGATTGAGTATCGTCCGGTTCGCATGGATACCCTGACCGATGAAGTGGATGTGATTCCACCCAAGGCACGAACCTACTGATTGACGTGCTCGGGCCAGTCCCGGCACCCGCACTGGAGAGGCACAGACATGGCTGATTTCCGGCTGCCAAAAAACTCCCGCATCAAGAAGGGCGAGACACACAAGACGGAAGGCGACAGCGACAAGGTCAAGCGCTTTCATGTCTATCGTTATGACCCCGATTCCGGGGAAAACCCGCGCATGGACACCTATGAGGTGAACATGGAGGAATGCGGGCCCATGGTTCTTGATGCCATTATCAAGATCAAGAATGAAATGGATCCGGGTCTGACGTTCCGGCGTTCCTGCCGTGAAGGCATTTGCGGTTCATGCGCCATGAATATCGACGGGGTGAACACCCTTGCCTGCACCAAGGGCTGTGATGAGATCAAGGGGGATGTGAAGATCTATCCTCTGCCCCATATGGATGTGGTCAAGGATCTGGTCACCGACATGACCCACTTCTATGCCCAGCTGGCATCCGTGGAACCCTGGCTCAAGACCGATACGCCGGCGCCCCCCAATCAGGAACGCCTGCAGTCCAAGGAAGATCGAGCCAAGCTCGACGGTCTTTATGAATGTATTCTCTGTGCCTGCTGCCAGACCTCCTGCCCCAGTTATTGGTGGAATGGTGACCGCTATCTCGGCCCGGCGGTGCTGCTGCAGGCCTATCGCTGGATTGTGGACAGCCGTGACGAAGCCACCGGTGAGCGGCTGGATGATCTGGAAGATCCCTTCAAGATCTATCGCTGTCACACCATCATGAACTGCACCATGGCCTGCCCCAAGGGTCTGAATCCGGCCAAGGCTATTGTGGAAACCAAGAAACTGCTGGCCGAGCGCAAGCATTGATGGACGACGGCGCCTCGGCCTTGCCACCTCTGTCCCGCCTGCGCTGGTTGTGCAGGCGGGGCATGAAGGAACTGGATGTCATGCTGGAGGCCTATCTGGCCCGGGCATGGGAGACTGCTTCACAGGATGAGAAGCAGGCTTTTGTTCGCTTGCTGGACCGTCAGGACCCGGAACTGTGGGATTGGCTGACCGGGCGGACGGAACCGGAAGAGAGGGATCTCGCCAATGTGGTATCACGGATTCGGCAGCCGTACGCAGATTGATGCCGGGGCATCGCCCCGGTTCTTCCTCTTGTTTCTGTTTCTCCACGGGCTGACGGGCTTGGCCGTCTTTCTCGCCCAACTGCCTCCCTGGCTGCTGTTCTTTCTACTGGCCTTCAATGCCCTGGCCTTGCGCTGGCATCTGCTTTGCTGGGCCTTTCCCTTCATTGCCCACGAGGCCACCGCCCTGGTGCTCGAGCCCGGCGGGCGCCTGTATCTTGTGGATGAACAGGGGGAACGTCGGCACATTCCCCTGCGGCGGGTGGAGTGGTCGTCCCAGGCCCTTTTGATCTTGAAGATCGGCCCGACCGGGGGCGGCTGGCTGGTATTGGCCGCCGACGGCGTCGAGGCCGACTCCCTACGCCGACTCAGAACCCGATTGCGCTGGGACCGAGTGGATCGTGAAGCTCGGCCATTGGGGCAGTTGTTCCCGGCCCGGCCAGTTGGGCGGGATCAGCACCGTATCCCGCGCTCGCTCCGGCGGTAGGGTATCGGGCCAATCCAGGTTGTAGTGCAGGCCGCGGCTTTCCCGCCGGCGCTGGGCGCAGCGGATGACCAGATTGGCCACTTCAGAGAGATTGCGCAGCTCCACCAGGTCCGGGGTGATGCGAAAGCCGGCATAGTAAGCCTGTATTTCCGAGCGCAGCAGTTCCGCCCTGGCCGCCGCCCGCCGCAGGCGCTTTTCACTGCGCACGATGCCCACGTAATCCCACATGAAGCGACGCAGCTCCAGCCAGTTGTGCTTGACCACGATTTCCTCATCGGAATCGGTGACCCGGCTTTCGTCCCAGGCTCGCAATGATTCCCTTGCCGGGGGCAGTTCAATCTCGCTCATATCCTCGGCGGCGGCCCGTCCCATCACCAGGCACTCCAGCAGGGAGTTGCTGGCCATGCGGTTGGCACCATGCAGCCCGGTGTGGGCGGTTTCGCCGGCGGCATAGAGCCCGGGCAGGTCGGTGCGACCGGCGAGGTCGGTGATGACACCGCCGCAGGTGTAGTGGGCTGCCGGCACCACCGGAATGGCTTCGCGGGTCATGTCGATGCCCAGTTCCATCAGCCGCTCATGGATGGTGGGGAACTGGCGGCGAACCTGATCGGGGGGTTGGTGACTGATATCGAGCAGAACATGCTCAAGACCAAGGCGTTTCATTTCATGGTCAATGGCCCGTGCCACCACATCCCGAGGCGCCAGTTCGGCCTGGGGATGAAATCGGGGCATGAAGCGGTCACCGTCCGGCAGCAACAACTGTCCTCCTTCACCTCGCACGGCCTCGCTGATCAGAAAGGAGCGGGCATCGGGGTGGAACAGACAGGTGGGGTGGAATTGCATGAACTCCAGATTCGCCACGCGGCAGCCAACCCGCCAAGCCATGGCGATGCCATCGCCGGTATTGCCGTCCGGGTTGCTGGTATAGAGATAGACCTTGTTGGCACCGCCGGTGGCCAGCAGCACTCTGGGGCTGCGCAGGGTTTCCACCTGGCCACTCTGCTGATTGAGCACATAGACACCCAGCACCCGGTTGTCACCGGGCAGACCCTGACGTCGACTGGTGATCAGGTCCACGGCGATGTGGTTGGTGAGCCAGTGTCGCTCGGCCTGGGCACGGACAGCCTTGTCCAGGCTGTCCTGAATGGCGCGGCCGGTAGCATCGGCCACATGCAGAACCCGACGGTGGCGGTGACCACCCTCCTGGGTCAGATGCAATTCATTACGGGCATCGCGAGTGAAGGCGACACCCAGCTCACCCAGCCATTGGGCCATCTTCGGAGCGGCTTCCGCCACTCGCCGTATGGCCATTTCATTGCCCAACCCTGCGCCGGCCTCCAGGGTGTCGCGAACATGGGCATCGATACTGTCACCGGCGTCAACAGCCGCTGACATGCCACCCTGGGCCCAGGCCGTGCTGCCGGCGTCGGGCTGCCCCTTGCTGACCAGGGCCACCCGCCAGTGGCTGGGCAGGCCAACAGCGGCCGCCAGACCGGCCGCCCCGGTGCCAAGGATGATGGCGTCATAATCCTGTATGCGTTCAGCCATGCTCACAATTCCAGCAAGGCCCGCGGCGGCGTCGGCAGCGGGCTCTGTTACAATAGCCGCCAAGTTTACCGGGCTGCCGCCGGACCCTCCAGTTGATCGGGGACGGCGGCGCTTCCATGCGGGTGGTGTAATCTTTGCCACTGTGATCAAAAACCCGACATTTTCGGCGAACTCCCTGGGCGTCCGCGGGTCACACCCGACAGGGCGAGGGAGAAGCCGCCTCTGCAGAGGATCGGCCCCGGATGGGCAACAGGAAAACGGATCAGTTGCTGGTTGAACGAGTTCAGCAGGGCGACAAGGCCGCCTACGATGTGCTGGTGCGCAAATATCAGCACAAGATCGTCAAGCTGATCTCCCGCTATGTTCGCGACCAGGCGGATGCCCTGGACGTGGCGCAGGAGGCGTTCATCAAGGCCTATCGCGCGCTTCCCAATTTCCGCGGTGATAGTGCCTTTTATACCTGGCTGTATCGAATCGCCATCAATACGGCCAAGAATTATCTGGTGGCGGAGCGCCGTCGTCCCGTGGACCAGGATGTGGACCTGCAGGACCCGGAACAATTCGATATCCAGGCCCGTCTAAAGCATGTGGACACGCCGGAGGGCATGGCGCTGACGGAAGAGATTCGCAGTACCGTGGAGGAGGCCATCGCCAACCTGCCGGATGATTTGCGTACTGCCATCGTTTTACGGGAACTGGAAGGGTTGACTTACGAAGAGATCGCCGAAGCCATGGACTGTCCTGTCGGAACAGTGCGATCTCGGATTTTCAGGGCACGTGAAGCCATTTCGGATCGGCTTCAGCCATTGCTTGAGGGCGCCTCGGACTGAGGTAATAGGAGACGGAGATGAGCGAGAAGCTTCGCGAACAGCTATCGGCCATGATGGACGGCGAGCTGGACGAGGGGGAAGCCAAGCTGCTGGTCAGGCGTTTTGCCAATGATCCCGAGCTATCGGAGGCTTGGGAGCGTTATCATCGCTGTTCCCGACTGCTTGAGGCCAGCGATGATAGCGCCGAGCGTTTCGCCTTGCTGGATCAGGATTTCAGCAAGGGCGTGATGGACGCCATCGAACGGGAAGCCGCCCCGGCTGTAGGGACCGTCTGGTGGCAAG